>JBDSGH010000187.1:0-12582 GCA_039919095.1 Sphingomicrobium sp.
AGTCGCCCGCCACCCACGGCGTCGCGATGCCGGCGATGTTGAGCTCCCACATCCGCTGGCCGGTGTTGATCTCCAGCGCGACCATGCGCCCGCCCTGGCCGATGGCGAACACCTGGCCGCTGTCGATTACCGGTTCGGCATCGATGTCGGACAGCGATGACACGCTGGTGCGGATGCTGGTCCGGGCAAGCGCGTCCTGCCACACCAGGCGGCCGTTCTCGTAGCGGTAGGCGTTGAGCTCGCCCGACGAGAAACCGGCAACGACCGTGCCCTGCGCGAACGCCGGCGAGGCGATTCCGAACACGCCGGCGATCTCGAGCGAGGCGGCCGCCGACCAGTTGGTCGTACCATCGACCGGCTTGAGCGAGTAAATCTGGTTGTCCTGGCTCATCACGTAGAGCGCGTCGCCGGTGACGGTCGGAGCGCCGCGCAGCGGGCCGCCCGGCCGCACCTGCCACACGATCCCGCCATTGCCTGCATCGAGCGCGGCGACGAAGCCGAGGCCGTTGGTCGCGAAGACCCGCCCGTTGTCATAGGCGACGCCGCCGCCATAGAGCGACGCGCTATTGCCTTTTTCGGTGCCGAACTGGGTCGCCCACACCTGGCCGCCGGTCTGGGCGTCGAACGCGCGGACCGTGGCGTTGATATCGACAGTGAACACCCGGCCGCCGCCGATCGCCGGCGGAGCACCCAAGCGCGCGGTCATGCTGCTGCCGGCGCCGATCGACACGTCATAGGCCTGGCCGAGGCTCGCGCCGAGTGCGACATGGCCCATCGATTTGGACATGTTGCCGCCCGACTGGCCCCAATCGGCGTTGACCACCGGGGCCGGCAGGGTCATCGGCAGTGCCGCCGTCGCGGGATCGACCTCGACGTCATTCTCGCTCGTCAGCACCGCGACGCGCTCGCCCAGGACCGGGGTCTTGGGGGTGCGCTTCTTGAGGACGCTGCAGCCGCTCGAGGCGACCATCGCCATCATCAGCAATGCGATTTGAGTCTTGATCCGTCTCATTCGTTTTCAATCCTGTAAAGCACGCCCGCGGCCTATTGCGACATCGTGGCCATCGATGCGCTGGCGTCGACTCCAAGCGAACCGGCAATCTGCACCGCCCGCGCCCGGATCGTTTCCGGCACCTGGCGGTCGGCGGCAATCGCCGCGAACAGGCGGCCGGCCTCGTTCTTCTTGCCCTGCTTGACCATCGCCATCGCGGTCAGCTCGCCGGCGCTTCCGAACCACGGGCTGCCGGGTTTGGTCAGCGGCGCCATCCGCTCGATCACCTGCTCGGGCTTGATCGTGTCGAATTCGAGGCTGGTGGCGCGGATCAGGGCAAGATCGCGGTACGGCTGGGCGAGGTCCGAGTTGTTGGCGACCTCATTGAACTTGGCGATCGCCGTCGGGCGGTCGTTCTTTTCGATCGCCACCGCGGCACTGGTGAACAAAGCGGTGGCGCGGACCGCGTCGGTGCCGTCGGCGGCGAGCGCGTCGAGTGGCGGCCCGACCTTGTCGACCTTGCCGGTGCCGATGTCGGTGTAAATCTGGGACAGAGCCTCCGAGTCGGTCGCGGCCGCCTTGCGCTGCTGGTCCTGCCAGAACAGATAGCCACCGGCGGCGGCGAGCAGCAGGACCACCGCGGCGATCACCCAGCCGCCATATTTGCGGGCGAGCCCAGACATCTGGTCGCGCCGCAGATTTTCATCGACTTCGCGAAGGAATGTTTCGCCAGTGTCCGGGGGAAGCGCCAAGACGTGCCTCAACTCATGCGATCAGGAATGTATTGCCGGCGGCTTCCTTCCGCAGTGCGGATGAACGGAAGCTGGCAGCGCAAGCGTCTAGCGGTTCGCCGCCCAAACGCAAAGGGTCACTTTGCCCGGCCCGGGCGCGGCTGGCGCTGATCGCTGCGCCGGAACTGAAGCACTTCGCCACTATCGGCCCGGGTCAGCAGTTCGGCCACCCGCCGCGCCAGCTCGGCCTGGCGGAACGGCTTCTGGAGCCTCGGCAGATTGGCTCCGGGGCCGGCCGCAATGTCGGAATAGCCGGTGATCAGCAGCGCCTGCACGCCCGGCGCGAACGGCGCCATATGCTCGATCAGCTCGACCCCATTCATGCCCGGCATCAGGTAATCGGTGACCAATATGTCGGGCTCGCAGCCCGAGCGCAGCAAGCGCAGCGCCTCGGCCCCGGACGCCGCCTGGACGACGTCGTAGCCAAGGTCGCTGAGCATGTCGGCGGTGCCGGTCCGGACCAGCTCCTCGTCGTCGACCAGCAGGATCGTCGCGCGCCGCGGCGCGGTCATGATCTGCGGCACCTCGCCGTCGGCCGCCTCGGGGATTTCGCTCGACACCGGCAGCCAGATCGTCGCGGTGGTACCGACCCCGGGCGCGCTCGATAGGTCGAGCATCCCATTGAGTTGGGCGGCAAGCCCGTGGATCATCGACAGGCCAAGCCCGGTGCCCTCGCCCATGCCCTTGGTCGAAAAGAACGGCTCGATCGCCTTGTGGAGGGTTGGCGCGTCCATTCCGACGCCGGTGTCGCGCACCGCCAAGCAGACATAATCGCCCGGCTTGAGGCGCCCGCCGCGGGCCACCGTCTCGGTCCGGGTCTCGATCGAGATTGTCCCGCCCGACGGCATCGCGTCGCGCGCATTGATCGCTAGATTGAGGATCGCGAGCTCGAGCTGGTTGGGATCGACCCGCGCCGCCGGAAGGTCGGCGTCGCTGTGGATTTCGACCGTCACGGTCGGCCCGATCGAGCGCCGCAGAAGATCGCTCATCCCTTCGATCAGCCGGCCGATGTCGACCGATCGCGCTTGCAGATCCTGGCGGCGGGCGAACGCCAGCAGCCGCTGAACCAGGGTCGCCGCGCGGCTTGCGGCCTGGAGCGCGACGTCGATCAGCCGGTGTTGTTTGGCTTCGGGCGGCAATTGGCGGCGCAGCAGATCGAGGTTGCCGATCACCGGGGTGAGCAAATTGTTGAAGTCGTGCGCGACTCCGCCGGTAAGTTGCCCGAGCGTTTCGAGCTTCTGCACTTCGTGGAGCTGGGCGAGCGCGCTCTCATGCTCGCGGGTGCGCTCCTCGACCCGCGCTTCGAGGGTCTCGTTGGCGGTCCGCAGATGCTCCTCGCTCGACTGCAGCTCTTCTAGCCTAGCGCGGGCGTCATACTGCCGCCGCCGCGCCCGCAGCGCCGAGCGCGCCAGGCTGATCAGGGTCGTCGGATGGAACGGCCGCTCGAGAAAGGTGACGTTGCCGAGCATGTCGAGGAAGCGCCCGGCCTCGGGGTTGCGCTCGAGCCCGCCGCCGCCGCGAGTGAGCAGCACGAACGGCAGGTCGGACCATTCCGGCTGGCGGTTGATCCACGCCGCAATTGCCCGCAGATCTTGGCCGCGCAACGCTTCTTCGGTGACGAGCACGAAGCCGACTCCCCGCTCGAGCTGCGACGCCAGCGACAGATGGCTGGCGCAGACCGTGTTGCGGATATGCGATTCGGCGAGGATTTCGCCGGCGATGATCGCGTCGCGCCCGACCGGCGCAAGGATCAGAGCGCGTTCTGACCGTCCCCTCATGCGCGTCCCACGGCCGGCTTGTTGGGATCGCCAATCAGTTCCGGAACGCCGCGCAGGACACCCTGGAAATTGGTCAGCGGATCGCCCAGCACGATCCCGTCCTTGCCGATGGTGTAGGCGCGGATGGTGTCCTCGTGCGCGCTGGTCCGCTTCTTGATGATCGAGATCGCCCGGCGCACCCGCCCGGCCGCCTCGAAATAGCGCAGAAGCACGACCGTATCGGCCAGGTAGGTGACGTCGACCGGCGCCTTCATGTCCCCGACCAGGCCGTGCTGGGCGACCGTCAGGAAGGTCGTTGCGCCCTGCCGGTTGAGGAACTGCAGCAGCTCATGCATGTGCAGGATGAGCTGCTTTTCCTCGGGCATCGCGGCCTGGTAGCCATTGAGGCTATCGATCACCACGGTGCGCGCGCCAAGGTCGTCGACACAGCCTCGAACGCGCTGCGAGAATTCGCCCGGGCTCATCTCCGCCGCATCGATCTGCTCGATCAGCAGATTGCCGCCGTCGACCAGCTTCTGGAGGTCGATGCCGAGCCCCTTGGCGCGCTCGAACAGCAAGCCAAGTTCTTCGTCGAAGATGAACAAGGCGGCCTTTTCGCCGCGTTCGACCGCGTGCACCGCGAAGGTCAAAGTGAGGAGCGACTTGCCGGTTCCGGCCGGTCCCAGCACGAGCGTGCTCGAGCCGCGCTCGATCCCGCCGCCGAGCAATTGGTCGAGCGCCTCGCTATCGCTGGACACGGTCTCGCGCTTGAACTTGCTGCGGTGCTCGGCCGAAATCAGACGCGGGAAGACCCTTACTCCGCCGGTTTCGATCAGCATATCGTGAAAGCCGCCGCGAAACTGCTGGCCGCGATATTTGACAACCCGCACCCGGCGCCGCTCGGGGCCATATTCGGGCGCGGTCTCCTCCAGCCGGATGACCGCATGGGCGATGCTGTGGACGGTCTTGTCGAGCGTTTCGGTGGTCAGGTCGTCGAGCATCAGCACGGTCGAGCCGTGCCGTGCGAAATAATGCTTCATCGCCAGCACTTGGCGGCGATAGCGCAGCGAACTCTGCGCCAGCAGCCGGATCTCCGACAGGCTGTCGAGCACGATGCGGCTCGGGTTGACCCGCTCGATCGCCTCGAAAATGCGCTTGGTGGTCTCGCCCAGCTCGAGGTCGGAGGAATACAGAAGGCTCTGCTGCTGGTCTTCGTCGAGGAGGTTTTCGGGCGGGACCAGCTCGAATACCTCGACCGGCGGATCGAACGACCAGCCGTGCGCGACCGCGGTCTCGCGCAGCTCCACCTCGGTCTCCGACAGAGTGATGTACAGGCCGCGCTCGCCGGCCGCCGCGCCGGTCAGCAGGAACTGGGTGGCGATGGTCGTCTTGCCGGTGCCGGGGCTGCCCTCGAGCAGGTAGACGCGGCCGCGCCGAAAGCCCCCGACCAGGACATCGTCGAGGCCTTCGACCCCGGTTTCGGCCTTCAGATTCGCTTTATCCATCGAAGCAATATCGATCAGCGGGAATTAGGTTCCGAAGACCGGCGATTTCAAGCCGCCTAAAGCAGCCGAATTGGCCCTATCTCAACCGCTGCTAGGCGCCCTTGGGGCGGTAGGTCTGGTCGCTCGTCGGGAAGCTCCGCGCGCGCACTTCGGCGGCGTAGGCCGCGGCCGCGTCACCGATCCGCGTGGCCAGGTCGTCGTAGCGTTTGACGAACCGCGGGGTGCGCTCGAACAGCCCGAGCATGTCCTCGGTGACCAGCACCTGGCCGTCGCACTGGTCGGACGCGCCGATGCCGATGACCGGCGCCGCGACCGCCTTGGTGACCTTGGTTGCGATTGCCTCGAGCACGCCTTCGACGACGATACAGAAGGCTCCCGCCTGGTCGACCGCGACGGCGTCCGAGAGGATCTTCTCGGCTTCGGCCGGGCCGCGGCCGCGGGCGCCGTAGCCGCCGAGCACATTGACCGCCTGCGGCGTCAGGCCGACGTGGCCGATGACCGGAATGCCGCGCTCGGTGAGGAAGCGGATGGTCGGCGCCATCGCTTCGCCGCCTTCGAGCTTGACCGCCGCGCAGCCGGTTTCCTTCATTACCCGCGACGCCGCAGCGAACGCCGTTTCGGGCGATCCTTCATAGGATCCGAACGGCATGTCGACCGCGACCAGGGCATGCCAGCTGCCGCGCACCACCGCGGCGCCGTGGGCGCACATCATCTCCAACGTCACCGGGATGGTCGACGGCAGGCCGTAGATCACCTGGCCGAGGCTGTCGCCGACCAGCAGCATGTCGCAATGCGGATCGAGCAATTGCGCCATCCGCATGGTGTAGGCGGTCAGCATCACGATCGGGTCCTGGGTCGCGCCGTCGGCCTTGCGCGACTTCAGCGCGGGCACCGTCATGCGCTTGCCCGGCACTGGGGTCGGGGTGGCGCGGCTGGTCGCGCTGTCGATGGTGAAGGTGGACATCGCCGCTTCTTAGCGCCGGGCCGCTAGCGCAACCACCCCTGCTCTAACGCAGCCAGCCCCGCTGGCGCGAATGGCGCGCGAACCAGAAGATGGTCCAGGTCAGCGCGGTCACCACGATCGCCACCAGCAGATCGTTGGCCGACATGTTCTCGCGCAGGTCGGTGACCAGCAGCAGCCCCGCGAGCCACACCAGCACCGCCACCAGCGACACCATCAGCAAGGGCTCGGCGAGCTTCTTGCGCATGACCAGCATGGCCGCTCCGGCAAGGCCGATCCAGACCGCGATGGCGTAAGCCGCAGTGACCCACATCGGCTCGGCCTCGAACGCCGCCCGCTGGTCGAGCGGCAGGCTCGCCGGATCGGCCAGCACGTGCATCAAATAGCTGATGCAGCCCAGCGCCATGAACAACAAAGAGGCGACCGCCGCCGGCTTGTACCAGCCGGCCAGCTCGCGCGGTTTGAAGTCGTCTTCCATGTCCAATTCCCCCAGCCAAAGCCATTGCGGCGGAAGTTGCTCCGGAAGCGCCTTCAGCGCAAGCGCGTGCCGCCGCCGTCTTCAAACCGCCATCTGATTTGTGTTAAGCGCCGAGTTGCCTATCGCGACCGAGTCGAACCTGCGGACACGAGACCAACGAGTCCCTAATTCGCCCTTTTGGCGCCCTCACGAGACAGCACCACCGCCACTTCGGCCGGATCTTGGAGGAAACCCCTATGACCGCAATCACCACCCGCGACGGCACCAAGATTTTCTACAAGGATTGGGGGCCCAAGACCGCCCAGCCGATCGTCTTCCACCACGGCTGGCCATTGAGCGCCGACGACTGGGACAACCAGATGCTGTTCTTCCTTGGTGAGGGCTTCCGGGTCATCGCCCACGACCGCCGCGGCCACGGCCGATCGACTCAGAGTGACGGCGGTCATGAGATGGACACTTACGCCGCCGACGTCGACGCGCTGGTGACCGAGCTTGGGCTGACCAACGCGATCCACATCGGCCATTCGACCGGCGGCGGCGAAGTCACCCGCTACGTCGCCCAGCATGGCAAGGGCCGGGTCGCCAAGGCGGTGCTGGTCGATGCCGTTCCGCCGGTCATGGTCAAGAAGGATTCGAACCCCGGCGGCACTCCGATCGAGGTGTTCGACGGGCTTCGCGCGGCTCTCGCGGCCAACCGCTCGCAATTCTACATCGACCTCCCGACCGGCCCGTTCTACGGCTTCAACCGGCCCGGAGCGAAGGTTAGCCAGGGCTTGATCAACAATTGGTGGCGGCAAGGCATGATGGGCAGCGCCAAGGCCCATTACGAGTGCATCAAGGCCTTTTCCGAGACCGACTTCACCGAGGATCTGCAGGCGATCGACGTGCCGGTGCTGGTGATCCACAGCGAAGACGACCAGATCGTGCCTTATGCCGATGCCGGCCCGCTGTCGGCCAAGCTGGTAAAGAACGGCCGGCTGATCACCTACAAGGATCTGCCGCACGGCTGCCTGTCGACTCGCCCGGACATCCTCAACCCCGACATCCTCGCCTTCATCCGCGAGGAAAGCGTGCCGGCCGATAGCCAGGCGGCCACCACGGCGCCCGCTATGGCCTGATCCGCAACCGTGGGCCCGGCCGCCTGGCCGGGCCCGCCAACCGGAGGAAATCGCATGAAAATCGTCGTAATTGGCGGCACCGGCCTGATCGGGTCCAAGGTCGTCGAGAAGCTCAATACGCGCGGCCACCAGGCCATCGCCGCAGCGCCCAACACCGGGGTCAACACGCTCACCGGCGAAGGCCTGGCCGAAGCGTTGACCGGGGCCGAGGTGGTGGTCGACGTGTCCAACTCACCCTCGTTCGAGGAACGCACGGCGATGGATTTTTTCCAGACCGCGGGGCGCAACCTGACCGCGGCCGAAGTCGCCGCCGGGGTGCGCCATCATGTGGCTCTGTCGGTGGTCGGCACCGAGCGGCTGCAGGACAGCGGGTATTTCCGCGCCAAGCTGGCCCAGGAACAGGCGATCAAGGCCTCGCCGATCCCCTACAGCCTGATCCACGCCACCCAATTCTTCGAGTTCATCCGGACCATCGCGCAGATCTCGACCGAGGGCGAAATCGTGCGCGTGCCGCCGGTCCAGTTCCAGCCGATCGCCGCCGACGATGTCGCCGCCGCGATGGTCGGGGCGGCGCTGGCCGGCCCGGCCCAGGCGACGATCGAAATCGCCGGGCCAGACCGCTTCACGCTCGATGGCGCCGTAAGTCAGGTGCTGGCCTTCGACCATGATCCGCGCACGGTCGTCGCCGACCCGGCCGCGTCCTATTACGGGGTCAAGGTGAGCGACGATGCGCTGGTGCCGGGCGCCGATGCGCGGCTCGGGCCGACCCGCTTCGAATGGTGGCTGACCCACGTGCCGCCGCCGCATAAGGTGGCCGCATCGAGCCCGGTCGCGGAGCACGTACATTAGCCAAACGAGGGACCATGCCGCCGAACAAAGTCCTGCTTCAGACCACCATCCCGACCGCCGCGGACGATTGGTCGATCGCCCGCTTCAGCCGGCTCGGAGCGCTCCTCGCCGAGCAGCGCGATGCCGACGGCAACCCGCTATACGCCGTCACCGCGCGCGACCGCGACCCGCTCGGGCAATCGGATTCGCTGCTGTCGGCGCTCGACCGCAGCGATTTCGACCAGCTGTGGCTGTTCGCGGTCGACACCGGGGACGGGCTGACCAAGGAGGATTGCGCCGCGATCTCGCGCTTTCGGCGAAGCGGCCGCGGCCTGCTGGTGGCGCGCGACCACATGGACCTGGGCTCGTCGGTGTGCACTCTGGGCGGGGTAGGCGATGCCCATTATTTCCATTCGCAGCACCTCGACCCGGACGTCGCCAAGCGCCGCCGCGACGATCCGTTCACGATGACCATCGACTGGCCCAATTTCCATTCCGGCGCCAACGGCGATTTCCAGGAGATCGAGATCGTCGGCCCGGCCCATCCGCTGCTCGCCAACCCCGATTCGCCGACTGGCCACATCCGCTATTTGCCGTCCCATCCCCACGAAGGCGGGGTCGGCGCGCCGACCCGCGAGGATGCCCGGATCATCGTGCGCGGCACCAGCAAGGTGACCGGCGTGACCTTCAACATCGCGGTCGCGTTCGAGCCCGGCGAGCACGGCGGGCCGGCGCTCGCACAAAGCACCTTCCATCATTTCGCCGATTATAATTGGGACCCGGCGGCGGGCGCGCCGAGCTTCGTCACCGAGTTACCGGGCGACGGCCTCAAGCGCGTCCCCGAGGCGATGGCCGACACCCACCGCTATGCGCTCAACCTCGCCGCCTGGCTGTCGGGCACAGTGCCGGTCGGAGCGGGCGACAGAGCCAACCGAAGCGAATTGGTTTGATCGGGTCGAAGGCGCTCGGCTTGACCGCGCAGATCGGCTAGGCCGGAGCATGGCCCAACCGCCGCAACCGATTATCGAAACCCGCCGGGCGCAGATGTTTCCGACGCTGACCGCGACCGAGATCGGTCGCGTTCGCCGCTTTGGCGAGCCGCGCGCCTTTGCCGACGGCGAGGCGCTCGCCACGGTCGGCCAGCCGAGCCTCGGGCTGGTCATCATCCTGTCGGGCGAAGTCGATATCAGCCAGCATGGCGAGCTTGGCCGCAACGCTCCGATCGTCACCCATGGCCCCGGCAGCTTCATGGGCGAGCTCGCGCAGCTGTCGGGCCGCCCGTCGCTGGTCGACGGCCACGCCAGGGGACCGGTCGAGGCGTTGGTCGTCCCGCCCGAGCGGCTGCGCGCGATGCTGGTGGCCGAGGCCGAGCTGGGCGAGCGGATCATGCGCGCTTTGATCCTGCGCCGGGTCGGTCTGATCGAAACCGGTGCCGGCGGCCCGGTCGTGGTCGGCCCGGCCGACGATGCCGACGTGCTCCGGCTCGAGAATTTCCTGTCGCGCAACGGCCACCCCCATTTGCGGCTCGATCCGACCGCCGACGCCGACGCGCGGGCGCTGATCGAACGCTTCCACGTCGGCGAGGAAGAGCTTCCGATCGTGCTCTGCCCAAGCGGCCAATTGCTCCGCAACCCGACCGAATCAGCACTCGCCCGGTGCATCGGGCTGGTCGGCCCGATCGATCCGACCCGGTTGTTCGACGTGACCGTGGTCGGCGCCGGCCCGGCCGGCCTGGCGACCGCGGTCTATGCCGCGTCGGAAGGGCTCGACGCGCTGGTGCTCGATTGCCGGGCGTTCGGCGGACAGGCCGGCGCCTCGGCCCGGATCGAGAATTACCTCGGCTTCCCGACCGGCATTTCGGGCATGGCGTTGATGGGCCGGGCGTACAGCCAGGCGCAGAAATTCGGGGTCGAGATGGCCATCCCGGACGAAGCCACCTCGCTTGAGCCGGGCGCCGACGGCGATCCGCTGGCGATCGTCCTCGCCAATGGCGAACGCGTCCGTGCGCGCTCGGTGGTGCTCGCCACCGGCGCCCGCTACCGCCGGCTCGACGTCGCCCGGCTCGACGAATTCGAAGGCTCGTCGGTCCATTATTGGGCGTCGCCGCTCGAAGGCCAGCTCGCCGCCGGGCAGGACGTCGCACTGGTCGGCGGCGGCAACAGCGCCGGCCAGGCGACCGTGTTCCTCGCTGGCCACGCCGCCCATGTCACGATGCTCGCCCGGCGCCCGCTGGCCGAAACCATGTCGGCCTATCTGGTCGAGCGGATCTCCGGCCTGGCCAATGTCGAAGTGGTCACCGGGGTCGAGATCTCGCGCCTCGATGGCGGCGAGCACGCGCTCGAGGCAATCTCATGGCGCGACCGCCGCAACCAGGCCGAGACGCTGCGCCCGGTGCGCCACCTGTTCCTGTTCATCGGCGCCGATCCCAATACCGACTGGCTCGCCGGCTCGGGCCTCGGGCTCGACCCGCGCGGCTTCGTCCTGACCGGGCCCGAAGCGCGCGCCGGCTGCCTTCCGCTTGAAACCAGCCGGCCCGGCGTGTTCGCCATCGGCGACGTCCGCGCCGGCTCGATCAAGCGGGTCGCATCGTCGGTCGGCGACGGCGCCCAGGTGGTCGCCGCGCTCCACACCTATCTGGCCAACACGCCGGCCCCGGCCGAGCCCGCCGGTCCAGTCCCTGCCGAAGTCGAAGCGACCCGCTAGCGCTGCGCCGCCAGCGCCTGGTCGAGCATCTGCAGCCCGGTCTTGGCGCCGTCGCCGAACACGTGGCGCTTCCATTCGTCGCCGCTCAGCCGGTCGAGCGCCATGAACAAGGCGAAGCCTTCTTCCTGCGACCACCATTTGCCGCGCTTGCCGAACGCCTTGAACGCGACGGCGCGCGGGATCGCACCGCCGTCGCGGCGGATGACCCACTGGTAGCCGGCCCATTGCGCCGATCCCTCGAGCGTCAGCCAGATGTCCTCGGCCTCGCGCAGATAGGCGTCCTTGGCCGGGTAATATTTGTCCTGCCGCGCGATCATCAGCGCCCGCGCCTCACGCGCCAGCTTGAGCGCCGAGCGGCGGTCGGGCGCCACTGCCGCGCGCAGCAACAGGTCGATCTCGCGCGTCACCGAGGCGGCAATCGCGGGATTGCCCTGAAAGCGCAGCTGGATGCTGTCGTCGTTGAAGCTTTCGGGCAAATGATAGCGCTCGGACAGCGCGGCCATCCGCGCGCCATAGGTCGGGAATTGGGCGACATGGGTGCCTTCGTGGAGCAGCACCGCGACCATCAGCGTATTGAGCCCGAACTGTTCGTTGACGTCGCCAGCGCGCCACACGCTGGGCGTCGACATGACGAAGAAATTGCCCTTGGCGTTGGAGTTGGCGAACGAGATTACATTGGCCGGAATGGTCTCGCCGTTGGGCAGCGCGACCTTGCCCGAGTGGCTCGCGGCGCGCCAGGTCTGGGGCCCGCCGTTCATCGCGGTGGCGCTGATCAATCGGCACTTGGCGTCAAAGATCACTGCCTGGATGTTCTTGACCCGCGCGATGTGGGTGATCTTGCGGCTGGTCAGGTCCCACGCCTTCATCGCCCGGTCGAGCCACGCCTGGTCGGCGCGCGACAGCGAGCAGGCGGGCGGGCTTGCGGCGCCGGCGGGCGGAGCCGCTGCGGCGGGACCTCCCGCGCTCAGCAGGAGGGTGAGGATCGGGATCAGGAGAGCGCGCATGGTCGCCCCGTAACAGGTTCGCCGCGCCGGGGAATATGGAAACTAGCCCTCGATGATGACCTTGGTCCCCATGCTGGTCAGCCCGAACAGTCGCTCGGCGAATTTCAATGGCAGCCGAACGCAGCCGTGGCTCGCCGGATAACCCGGGTTGGGGCCGGCGTGGAAGGCGATGCCCTTGTCGTCGTACATCTGCATGAACGGCATCGGCGCATTGTCATATTTGCGGCTGTGGCCGAGCTTCTGCTTGCGCATCACCGCCCAGAACCCGAGCGGGGTCTCGCGGCCTTTCTTGCCGCTGGAAATGGTCGAGACCCCGACCAATTGGTCGCCGCGATAGACGTAGAAAAGCTGGGTCAGAAGATCGATCACGACCCGCGTCTCGCCGTCCTGCGGGATCGCCGCGACCCAACGGTAATCGCCCGGCCGGAGCGCCAGCGGGCCGAAGA
>JBDSGH010000188.1:0-6733 GCA_039919095.1 Sphingomicrobium sp.
CGGATTTCGACCGCGCCTTCGGCCGCCAGCCGGCCGAGCGCGTCGCGCACCGGCATCTGGCTGACGCCGAGCTGCTGGGCGACGCCGCGAGTCGAGATGCCGACCCCCGGAGCGATCTTGCCGATGATCAGCTGGTGGCGCAGGCCTTCGTAGACGCTCTGCCGCAGGGTCATCACGTCGTCCGCCACCGGATCAGGTTGGATTTCCCCAGCGGACGCTGCTGAATTCGTCATTGCCACTCCACTTGGCACCATGCGGTCCGACTCGCTATTTGACGCACGACGAGCGGCCGCGCTAGCTGTGATCGCACTTCATTGCGACCAGATAGGGGATGACGTGACCGGTGACCCCCAATCGAGCTACCCGCGGTCATACTATGCGGCCACGCGCGCCGGCAGTCCCGCGGCGCCGCCGCTCGACCGCGCCAGCGAGGCCGAGGTGTGCATCATCGGCGGCGGCTATACCGGTTTGTCGGCGGCGCTCCGGCTGGCCGAGCACAAGGTCTCGGCGGTCCTGCTCGAAGCCGGCCCGCTCGGCTGGGGCGCTTCGGGCCGCAATGGCGGACAGGTCCATGTCGGCATGCGGCGCGAGCAAGCATGGCTCGAGCAACATGTCGGGCGCGACGCCGCCGCCCAATATTGGCGCATTGCGATCGACGGGCGGGATCATCTCGACGCGCTGATGCGCGATTATGGGATCGACTGCGACTATCGGCCGGGCCACCTCCATGCCGATCACAAGCCACGCTATGTCCCTGACACGCGCGCCAATGTCGCGCTGCTCAACGACCGCTACGGCTATGACCAAATCCGCTTCGTCGGGCGCGACGAAGTGCGGTCGCTGGTCGCCGGCGGCGATTATCACGGGGGCAGCATCGACCAGCGCGGCGGGCACCTCCACGCGCTCAACCTGGCGCTCGGCATCGCTCGCGCGGCGGATTCGGCCGGAGCGACACTCCATGCCGACAGCGGCGCCACGGCGATCGAGCCAGCCGGTAGCGGGTGGCGAGTGCGGACTGCCACCGGCAGCGTGACCGCGCGAACCGTGCTGCTGGCGTGCGGCGGTTATCTGCGCGGGCTCGACCAGGGGATCGACGCCAAGGTCATGCCGATTAACAATTACATCGCGGTGACCGAACCTCTGGGCGAGGAGCGGGCAAGCACGATCATCCGCGACGGGCTGGCCGTGTCCGACTCGCGCTTCGTGGTCTATTATTTCCGGATGACGCCCGACCACCGCTTGCTGTTCGGCGGCGGGGAGAATTATTCGTATCGTTTCCCGGACGATATCGGCGGTTTCGTGCGGCCCCACCTGAGCCGGATCTTTCCCCAGCTGACGGACGTCCCGTTCGATTATGCGTGGGGCGGGACGCTGAGCATCACCGCGTCGCGGCTGCCGTTCATTGGGCAGGTCCGGCGCGGGGTCTACAACGTCAGCGGGCTATCCGGACTGGGCGTGGTCCTCGCGCCGTATTTCGGGCGGGTGGTGGCGGATGCGATCGCCGGCGGCAGTGCGGACTTCGACCGCCTGACCCGGCTGCCGGTGCCGGGGCTGCCCGGCGGTCGCCTACTGCGCTGGCCGTCGATGGTCGCCGCGATGTCGTATTTCGCCCTGCGTGACCGGTTGTAGGCGGCCCCTCGCTTCACGCCGATCTATTGCAGGGTCGATGGCCGCAGCATCGGTTCGCAAAATTCCCGCCGTGCCAAAATCACGCCCCTCGGGGTCCTTCCCAATTCCCTGGGCCGTTGCCCAAGTGTCACCGTCGCAAGAATGTCCCCGGTGATGATCTGCAATCGCGCGCTAAGCGACTGCGCCTGGGCGTAGGCTTGGCGCAATGGCGGCCAGTCGCCCGGCTCCAGCTGATCGGGGTCGTTGAGCACGTTGAGGCGCAGCCAGGACTCCTGCTCCAGCCGCAACACATTATTCAAATTCTCATAGTCACCGAATGCCTTGGCGAACGCGAGCTTCTCATCAAGCGCCATGTGCGACAAGGATTGGCTCGCGATCTCGACCTGCCATGTGTCGGTCCTGCCATAATAAGACACCGGCCGCCCGATGGGCTTGCGTATCTGGATTGGAGTTCCAGCTTTGTGGGCCGCGAAAATCGCCGCAATTTCCTTTAGCCGCTGCTCGACGCAGGGTTGTTGCTGGCTCCGCTGGAGGGCCGCGGCGAGATTGTCCGCAGCTTCGCGCCCGAGCGCTTCGCGCGTCGCGCGGGTGTCGCTCCGCCACTGCCAGTCCTGGACCAGTTGCTGGGCGCCCAAGGCCATCAGCACACCCAGGACGATGACCCCCACTTCCCCGGCGAACTCGCGCCAGCCATGAAGCGGCTGTGGCAGTTTGAAGTGCATCGGCTGCAGACCCCCAGCGGTTTCGATAACGTAGCACAAGGTTTCTGCCTACAACGGCTGGACCGTGCGAGCGACAATGGCAGGAAGGGGTCGGGCAGACATTGAGCCAATGTCCGCAATGGGTCGAAAGCAGACATTGGGGTTCGGCCGTGTATTAAGCCGAACATCGACAGAGGGAGGAAGCCTTGAATTCGCAAAAAATCGTTTTCATCGCGCTCTTGGTCGAGCTTTTTGTGCCGATATCCGGTGCGAACGCACAGGCTGACCAGGGCGGTGTCATGCCTCTGCACAAGATTCCACCCGGCCAGTGGATCGAGAAGGTGGTGGGCGACATGGACAAGCCCGGCGATCCCTTCGTAATTCGCATCCACCACGATGCTGGCTATGTCGTTTTGCCGCATACACATCCAGAAGACGAATACATCACCGTTTTGAAAGGCAGTTGGGCTCTCGGAATGGGGCCGCGCATCAACATGTCAAAATTGGAACCAATGGAGCAGGGAGCGTTGGGATTTGTGCCGAAGAAAATGGCGCACTTCGGGCATGCAAAGGTCGAAACAACGCTACAGGTTCACGGCATCGGGCCGTTTGTAAACCTGCCCGTCGATCCCGTATTTGAACTGACTGCTAGGGGTGTTTTGTCCAAACCGTCGTTGCTCAAGCCCGGTGTTCCAACCTCATCCAGCCCGCCAGACTGCTTTAAGTTGAAGGTTGGTGCGCATGTGCAGGGTGACAAGGGTGACGGCATCGTCGTGGGAGCACTTTGCTCACCAGCAAATCAGTTCACTCAATACTGGGTGATGAAATCGAATGGTGATCGATTTTGGGCCACCCTCCAGTTCTTGAAACCCCTTTAAGACGGCCGCATCAATTTAGCGGGCCAATCGGCACATCTGAATGTCCGCAGAAGGGTCGAAGTCGGCCATTGGCCGGCACCGCCCGGCTCACCGGCGTCCCAAAGCGGGAAGTTGCAATGGCTGCGCGCATCCTTCCATCGCGGCCGGTCGTTACGGCCTCAACTTTCACTTGATAAAACAAGGGGTCATTCTGATGACAGACTCGACTACAAGTCTCATGGCGATCCTGTTCGGGCTCGCCGTTTTCTCGGTCATCGTGGCGGTTGGCTGGCGCAGCGTGCAGAACCGCCGCATCCTCCGCCTGCAGGGCGCGAACGGTGACCAGACGATTGTCGTTGCCGGCGAAGACGATCAGGTCAGCAGCATCGAAACCGCCACCGTCAGCAATCCGAGCGGCAGCGCTTCAAGCTAGGTCAGCCGCCACGACCGCATCCGCACCCGGCGTCAGGCGGACAGCAGCTCGCTGACCGCGCGATGGGCCTGGTCGATCGCTGAATCGGTATAGGCGGCCGCGCCCGAGTCCGAATTGGCGATGGTGATCGGGCCGAAGCGCTGGCGGCCGACGACATGGGGCTGCTCGCTCTCCGGGATGTCCCACGGATCGTAGAGCGGATTATATTCGTAGGCGTAGCCGTGCGGCCAGCGGTTGACGATGATCGCCGCAATGTCGCGTTGGGGGTCGAAGCCGCCGCCCTTGAGCGAGCGGCCGAGCTGGTCGCGGACATGGCCTTCGAAGGTTTCGATCGACGTGCCGAGCAGCTCCATCCGGCCGGCGCGATGCTGATCGCGTTCGGTCGGCGCACCGGGCAGGCAGGGCGTGCGGAGCATGTGGACCATGATTGGGTCGTCGGGCGTGCGCGGCCCGGTCGAGGCCCCGATCTCGGGACCTGGGAACAGGCGGAAATTGGCGAAGTAACTTCCTGGACAGCTGACCGCGTTGACCCCGAGCCGGTCGAACGCGCGCCAGTTGCGCAGCGCGACGCTGGTGTAGACCAGCGGAATCTTGACCAGCTCATGCAGCGCCGCCTTCTGCTTTTCGGGTAGCTCGAGCAGCAGATAGGGGATGATCATATTGTAGCAGGCGAGCACGCAATGGGTCGCCGACACGCGCTTGATCGCGCCGGCCTCGACGTATGTGACGTCGACCCCCGGCCCGCGCGGCTGGACCCGGACGGCGAGGCTGTTGAGGCGGATGCGGACCGGCTGGCCGGGCTCGTCGAGCGTTCGATAATCGACTTTGGCCCCGACCAGATTCTCGATTGAGCCGGCCGGTGCAATTGCCGGGACGAGGTCGCGGACCAGCGCGCGTGCGACCGTCGCGTTGCCGTCGGGGAAATGGAACGTCGCCGACCCCCCGGCATTGCTGTAGCCGGCGGCGGTATTGCCCATGCGGCTGGTAATCTTGTGGTCGAGCTTCATGCCGGCAAAGCCGGGCAGGCCGATGCCCCAGCAATCGAGCGCGGGCTCGTCATCGATGCCGCTGCCGAATTCGCCGTGGGTCGACTTCTGGTAATAACCGACCACTTGCGGATCGACCTTGGCGATGTCGGTCAGGAACGCGGCGTAACTGACCCGCGACAGCCGATCCATGGTCTGTACGGTGGTCAGCTCGGGCAGATAATCGATCTTGGCGGTTTCGAGCCGGGCAATGTCGCGCTTGGCCTGGTCGTTGAGCGGCGCGTCGCGCAGCGCCGCCGCGAATGTTTCGGCGGTGGTGCTAGCGCTGTCGGGCAGCACCGCCAGATGATCGCGGCCGTAGGTTTCGGAATCGAAGAACACGCCTTCGCGCAGTTTGGCGTTGGCGACCCGCGGCGCCACCGCATGGGCCTTGGATAGTCCAACCGGGTCGATCCCGAGCTGGCCGAGCAGGCCGCTTGCAACCGCGCTGTAGGGTCGCGGGCTGTCGATCAGCATAGTGCCGCCGTTGAGCAGCAGCAGATGTCCGTCGACATGGAATTCGTTGCGTTTGGCATGGCCGCCAAAATCGTCGTGATTGTCGACGATCAGGATCTTCGCGCCCGGCCGCGCGGCGCGATAGAAATGCGCTGCCGAGAGACCACTGATGCCGCCGCCGACAATGACCAGATCATAGGGTTCGTCGACCGCTTCGGCATGTTCGATGCGCAGCGTTCCGTCGCGCAGCGCATGCGCGTTTTCGAATGAGCCGGGGTGGCTGCCGCGCATGCCGGTGCGGGTCGGCGGATAATAATCCGGAGCGTCCTGGGCGCTCGCCACCTCACCCTTTGTCTTGTTGATGATCGACGGCGCCGCGACCGCTGCGCCGACCGCTGCGACGCCGAGGCCGATCAGCACCCCGCGTCGTTCGATCCCCGGCTTGTCGTCGCTCATCGAAACCCCGTTCAGGCGGCGCGGACGCGCGTCAGTATGTCCTCGTAGGCGCGCGACATCGCCTCGCCATTGTAGTTGGCGTATTGGCAGTTATCGAGCACCGCCTGGCTCGGGAAGATCACCGGATTGTCGCGATAATCCGGGCCCATCAGCGCCGCCGCGGCCTGGTTCGGAGTCGGGTAGCGGATGGTCCTGGTGATCTCCGCGCCGGCCTTGGCGTCGAGCAGATAATTGATGAAGGCGATCGCGCTCTCGGGATTGGGCGCGCCCTTGGGAATGCACAGGCAATCCGACGAAATCTGGCTGCCCTCGCGGGGCACGACGAAGTCGAGGTCCTTGTCCTCGCGCATCACCTGGGCGACGTCGCCATTATACTCGACGACCAGGTCGACATCGCCGGCGAGCAGCAGGTCCTGGCCATTATCGTCGTGGAACACGGCGATATTGGCTTTTTGCCGGGTCAGCATCGCTTCGACCTTGGCGAGCGCCGCCGGGTCCTTCGAATTCATGTCGTAGCCAAGATATTTGAGCGCCAGCCGGCACAGGTCGCCGGCTTCACCGAGCAGGCCGATCTTGCCCTTGTAGCGATCGGAATCGAACACCCATTTCCAGCTGTCGGGCACGCCCTGGATCTTCGACTTGCGATAGCCCAGGCCGAGCACCAGCCAGGTGTAGGGCATCGAAAAGCGGCGGCCCTTGTCGAAATCGACGTTCTGGAAGTTGGGCGCGATGTTCTTGCAGTTGGGCAATTTGGAGTGGTCGAGCGGGAGCAGCATGTCTGCCACCACCATCCGCTCGACGAAGTCATTGGTCGGCACGATTACGTCATAGCCCTGGTTGCCACCGCGCAATTTCGCGAACAACTCATCGTTGTTGGCGAACAGGCTCATCTTGACCTTGACCCCGGTCTGCTTCTGGAAATCGGCCAGCGTGGTCTCGCCGATGTACGTATCCCAATTGTAGAAATTGAGGCTCTTGCCGCGCGGTCCGCAGCCGCTCAGCCCGGTCAGCGACAGGCCGACCGCGGCGCTGCCCAGTCCAGCGAGAAAGCCGCGGCGCGAGCCCGATCGGCCGAAGGGGTCATTCGTGGTCATGTGCGCTGCCCCGTGCCTCAGATCCGGCATCAAGCCTGTGATGCCAGATCATCCAGTGTTTTCGCGCCGCGTCAAGCGCCGG
>JBDSGH010000189.1:0-5392 GCA_039919095.1 Sphingomicrobium sp.
ATCGCGACCATCATCGGCGATTTGTCCGATCCCGCAGTGCTGCCGTCGAAGCGGTTCGACTGCATCATCCTGACCCAAACACTGCATTTAATTTTCGACATGCCGCGCGCGATCGAGCAGATCCATCGCTCGCTGGCGCCGGGCGGCGTGGCCCTGATCACCGTGCCCGGGATCACCCCGATCGACCGTCACGAGTGGGGCGAAACCTGGTTCTGGTCGCTGACCCGGCGGGCGCTCGAGCGGCTGCTGAGCGGTCCGTTCGACGCGGGGAAAGTCGCTTTCGAGGAATATGGCAATTTGTTCGCGGCGACCGCCTTCCTCCACGGCGCTGCGGTTGAAGACGTCGACATTGCCAAGCTCGGACGGTTCGACGCGACCTATCCGGTAATCGTCGGAGCGCGCGCGCAGGCCTGACCCGCCGCTCAGGCGCTTGGAAAACGGGTGCCGAGCAATTCCGCGCCGGGGCCGGCCCTGCCCCGCGCCGCGTCGAGCCGCTTGCGCGTGATCTGGACCGTGTTGGCGAGGGTCCCGAGCGGGTCTTCGAGCGCCATCCGCCGCAGCATCCGCGCCGCCGCGCGCCATTGCCCGCCGCGGTAGCAGCGCGACGCCATGAAGCGCATCAGGCGGGTGCGGTTGCGGCGCAGCCCCGCCGCGCGTTGCCGAGTGGTGCCGAACTCGGCTTCGCACCGGGCATGCGCCTCGAGCATCACGTCGAAGTCGCTCGACAAGCTGTCGGGCCGGTCGCGGTAGCCGACCAGGAACTCACGGACCAACGCGAAGCGGTGGCGTTCGGCGATGCGGAACCACAATTTGTAATCCTCGCAGCCGCGCAGACTTTCGTCGTAGCCGCCGGCCTCGGCGACCGCGGCGCGGGTGATCAGCGGCGCGCTGCCGTTGCCGACGAAGTTGCGCTCGCACAGAGCCGCCACGACGCCACCTTCGGCCTCGCTCCTCGAATCGAGGAAGCGGATGCGGCTGTCGGCGTCGATGATCGCGTACCAGCTGTAGACCAAGGCAACCGCCGGATCGGCGAACGCATCGAGCTGGCGGGCAAGCTTGTCCGGCCGCCACAGGTCGTCGGCGTCGAGCGGCGCGATATAATTGCCGGTGCTCAGCGCGATAGCGCGGTTGCGCGCGGCCGATGGTCCGCCATTGGCCGACTGGCGCTCGATCAGCACGCGCGGGTCGTCGCGCCGATGGCGTTCGACGATGTCGAGCGTGGCATCGCTCGAGCCGTCGTCGACCACGATGATCTCGATATTCTGGTGAGTCTGGCCGCGCACGCTGCGCAGCGTCTGGTCGATCGTCGCCGCGGCGTTGAACGCCGGGATAATCACCGACACCAGATCCTTCCGCGCGTTCATCGATCCACCCACCGGCCTGATGCTGGGCAAGCAGTAGCTGTGGTTGCCGCCGCCCTCAATCCTGTGCGACCTTGCGCCAGGGGAGCGCCGGTGCAGCGGACATTCGTTTTCGTGATCAATTCGATCGGCACCGGCGGCGCCGAGCGCGTACTGGTCAATCTGCTCGAAGCGATGAGCGAGCAGCGCCGCGCCCGAATCTCGGTTCACGTCGTTCTACTCGACCGTATGGACGAAGCGCGCGAACTGCCCGGTTTCGTCCACAAGCATGTGCTCGACAGCCGCGGCTCGCTGACCAGGAGTATGGTCGGCCTGTCGGACGTGCTGCGCCGGATCAAGCCCGACCTGGTGGTCAGCTTCCTGGTCCGGGCCAATGTTGCCAGCTCGCTGATCTGCTGGAGCCGCGGCATCCCGTCGGTGCTGTGCGAGCGGATGCACCTCAGCTCGCATCTCGCCGGGCGCTATGATGGCCTGCGACTGGTCGCGGCGCGAGCCCTGCCGCGCCTGGCCTACCGGTTCGCGACGCGGCTGGTCGGCGTTTCCCAGGGTGTCACCGACGATCTCGTCGCGCGCTTCGGCGCCGATCCGCGCCGCACCGAGACCATGGTCAATCCGTTCGACCTGGCCGCGATCGAGCGTGATTCGAAGGCGGCGCCGGAGTTCGACCTGCCGCAGCGCTTCATCGTCGCCGCCGGCCGGCTCGAGCCGGCCAAGGCGATCGACACGCTAATCGACGCCTATCTCGCGTCGGGGATTGAGCCGGGGCTGGTCATCCTTGGCGAAGGCAGCGACCGGCCCAAGCTGGAGGCGCGGATCCGTGCTGCCGGGGCGGCGGGGCGGATCCTGTTGCCGGGCTATGCCCGCAATCCGTTCGCGGTGATGGGCCGGGCCGAAGCCTATGTCTCGGCTTCGACCAACGAAGGCTTCCCCAATGCGATGGTCGAGGCGATGGCGCTCGGCCTGCCGGTGATCGCGACCGATTGCCAGTCGGGGCCGGCCGAGATCCTCGCCGGGGTCAGCCGCCTGCACTGCCGCGAAATGACCTTCGCCGACCATGGCGTGCTGGTTCCCGAACGCGACCCCGAAGCGCTCGCCGCGGCGCTGCGCGCGGTCTTGGGCGATCCCGCCACGCGGCTCGATTATGCGCGCCGCTCGAAACTGCGCGCGCAGGACTTCGCGATTGCTCCAATGGCGGAAAAAAGCTGGGCGCTGTTCGAGCGGGTGGCGGGCGGCTAGCTGGTCAGGGGGCGCGCCGGGCGCCGCTCGGCCAGCGCCTGATAGAGCTCGAGATGCTGGGCGGCGATGTCATTCCAGTCCTGGCGCCGCTGGACCTCGGACGCCCGCGGCGCGCGGTACTGATCGAAATTCCCGCCCTGCAATTTGTCGGCCAGCGTTTGGACGTCGCCGGCCGCGAAATAGCATTGCTGCGGAAGCTCGAACTCGAGGTGGGGCGGAATGTCGCTGACGATCAGCGGCAGGTCGAGCGTCAGCGCCTCGGCGATCACCAGGCCATAGCCTTCGAGGTGCGACGGATGAACGAACAGCGCCGTGCCGCGATACAGGCTGGCAAGCGCCTCGCCGGTCTGGAAGCCGGTGAAGATGATGTCGTCCGAACGGTGCTTCCACAGCTCGGCGGCATGGGCTTCATTGCCGATCTCCGAGCCGACGATGACCAGCTTGTAATCCGGCCGGGCGCGGCGGAAGGCGGCGATCAGGTCGTCGAACGACTTGGCCGCATCCAGCCGGCCAACCGCCAGGATATAACCGTCGGGGACCAGCCCGAATTTGGCCAGTACGGGCGCAATGTTGTCGGGCACGGGGCCGGCCAGTGCGCTTGCATTGGGGATCATCCGCGTTCGGTCGCGCGCCACCGGATAGCTTTCGACGAACTCGCGGTGGAGGGCGTTGCTGACGCACACGATGGCATTGGCGAAGCGGGCCGTGAACAGTTCGCCGAGGCGCAGGAATTTCTGGCCGCGCCACGACCATTTGGGCCGAAGATAATCGCGGGCGTGGTGGGTGACGACGGTCCGCATCCCGAGCGACCGCGCCAGCGGGGTAAAGAATCCGGGGCCGATGCCGTGCAGGTGAAGCACGTCGGGGCGCAGGACCAGCCGGGCGTAGAGCACCGACAGAAAGCTGTGGATGACGGTGTCGACCCCCCAGATGTGGGGCGACCAGATCGTCCGCACCTGGATTCCTTCATATTCGAAGAAGCGCTTCTGGGTGTAGCCGCGGCGGATGACGACCGTCACCCGGGTGCCGCGCGAGAGCTTGACCAGGCGCGGGTAGAGCTGCTGGCAATGGGCTTCGATGCCGCCGATGACGTCGGGGATGCCGCGCAGGCCGACAACGCAGATGTGCCGCGCGCGATCGCCCCGATCCCCGCTTGCGGCCTGGGCCAGGCCCGCGGCATCCGCCGTTTCCACGCCCTTGGCCAAATCACCTCCGTTTGCGCCCTTGCGAAGCAAGGTCATCAGGATCCTGCCCCTTTTAGGCGCATTCGCGGCCGCTTCCAGCATATCCGTTGCTCTGATCCCACTATGCCGACTGTCGGCCGGTCAATGGTACTTAACCAATATTATAAAATGGTTGCGCTCGACCTTGCGTGGACCGGCTGGAGGGTGAGTGCGGCCATGCTCAGCCCGATGGACATCGTCGGAGGCGATGGCGTCCCGCACCCAAACCAGCGTGAGGCAATCGGCGCCGTGCCCGCCTGGGCGGGGGGAGGTTTGCGATCGTCAAAGCCTCGCCCCCTTCGCCGTCGAAACGACGATGCAGCGATTGATCACGACTGCGGCGGCAACGGCAAGCCGGTCCGGCGGCGGCGTCTCAAACCGGGGCAGTGTCGCACTTTCGCCGGCTCGAGCCGCCCGGATGGCGCGTTTAACGGCTGGAAAGCAGACGCTTACAGTGTCACATCGGACCGGCCGTCGCGTGCTATTAAGTTCGATGCGGTTGCTGGCAGTGGAGGGGTAAAGCATTGGCATATCGCAAGCGCCGGCGGAGACGCCTCCCGGCCAATTTCTTCAAGATCGCCGCCGCGGTGGTGGTGACGATCGCGGTCATCATCGCCGCGGTGCAGATCATGCCGACCGACGGGTTCAACCTTCCGTGGAAAAGCACGCGCGGCAAACGCGTCGAGAAAGCGCTCGCGGCGAACCCCAGCCTGGTCAATTTCTACGGCCCGCTGAAACAATATTTCCCCGAGGATTATCTGGAGCTTTCGCGCGGGGTGTCGTCGCTGACCACGCGCGGCGCGTCGCATGACGAGATCGCCCAATATTCCTTCCTGGCGATGCGCGCTTTTGTCGCCGACCACATGCAGGACATCGCGTCGGCGCCGACGCCGACGCTGGTCCGGATTGCCCAGTCGCAGGCCAATGTCGCGCGCATCCTGTCCCGCGAGAACCCGGCGGCGTGCGCCCAATATGGCGTGTCGGGCCTGAAAGCCGGAATGCTGGCGCGACTGTCGCCCGCCGCCCGGGCCAACATCGGCGCCGGGGTTCGAGCGACCATCGAGGCCGCGCACAAGGGCGCCGCGAGTCCGATCACGCGCGAGGCCAAGCTCACTCAGGAAGACACCAACCAGCTGGTTCGCGCACTCGGGGATAGCGGACTGACCGAGCCGCAGATGCGGTTGCTGTCGAGCGGTGGCATCGAGAAAGCCAACATCGTCGACCAATGCCAAGTGACGCTTGCATTGTATGATTCGATCGCCCGCATGCCGGCCGAAAAGGCCGCTCGCGTGACTTCGAGTCTGCTGCGCCGATCAGCCCAGCAGGACGCGCCGCCGCTCAATCCCCCAAGCTGACCGCAAGCCCCCTGGCGGGGCGGGTCACGGGCCGAGCATTCGGACCGACCTTGCCCTTCGCCATGTCGAGCGGACTTCCAGATCCTGGCCCTGGCGCAGGCCGCGCCGACTTCGCGGCATGCGGGACTGGTGCCCGGCTGGGTGCGAGCCTGGCTGCATAATGCGCCAGGAATTGCTGCGGCGAATCGCCTTCCGCGGCCGCCCGTCCGGCGCAGCC
>JBDSGH010000190.1:0-9290 GCA_039919095.1 Sphingomicrobium sp.
ACCCGCGCGTGTCGCGCTCATCGGCGCTGGCGTCGAAGGCGACCGGCTTCCCCATTGCCAAGGTCGCGGCGCGGCTGGCGGTGGGCTACACGCTGGACGAGATCGCCAACGACATCACCGGCGGCGCCACGCCGGCGAGCTTCGAGCCGACGATCGATTATGTGGTGACCAAGGTGCCGCGCTTTGCGTTCGAGAAGTTCAAGGGCGCCGAAGCGACGCTGTCGACGTCGATGAAATCGGTGGGCGAGGTGATGGCGATCGGCCGCTCGTTCGCCGAGAGCCTGCAAAAGGCGCTGCGCGGGCTGGAAATCGGGCTGTGCGGGCTCGATCGGGTGCGCGAGCTCGAACATTCCGACCCGGCGGCGATCGAAAGCGCGCTGGCGCGGCCGACCCCCGACCGGCTGCTGGTCGCGGCCGAGGCGCTGCGCCAAGGCTTCACGGTCGAACGGATCAACCAGATTGCCGGGTTCGACCCGTGGTTCCTCGAGCGACTGCAGGAAATCGTCCGGGCCGAGGAGCAAGTGCGCGAATTGGGCCTGCCGCAAGACGCGACGGGCATGCGGTCGTTGAAGGCGATGGGCTTTTCCGATGGGCGGCTGGCGCAACTGGCGCTGCGCTCGGCCCATGCGCCGCGCGCGATGAGCGAGAAGAGCGCGCGCGGATCGGGCGTGGTCCACGACGCGCTGAAAGCGATGACCGGCGGCGTGACCGAGGCCGAAGTGCGCAAGCACCGGCTCAAATTGGGCGTGCGGCCGGTGTTCAAGCGGATCGACAGCTGCGCGGCCGAGTTCGATGCCGCCACGCCTTACCTCTATTCGACCTACGAAACGCCGCTGTTCGGCGAAGCCGAGGACGAGGCCGAGGTCAGCGACCGCAAGAAGGTCATGATCCTCGGCGGCGGGCCCAACCGCATCGGCCAGGGGATAGAGTTCGATTATTGCTGCTGCCACGCCGCGTTCGCGCTCGGCCGCGACGGCGCCGGGCTCGAGACGATCATGGTCAATTGCAACCCGGAAACGGTCTCGACCGACCCCGACACCTCCGACCGGCTGTATTTCGAGCCGCTCACGGCCGAAGACGTGCTCGAGATCGTCGAGCGCGAGAAAGCGTCGGGCGAGCTGTTGGGGGTAATCGTCCAACTGGGCGGGCAGACCCCGCTGCGACTCGCCGCCGAGCTGCAGGCGGCGGGGGTTACGATCCTCGGCACCAGCCCGGATTCGATCGATCTGGCCGAAGACCGCGAGCGGTTCGCCAAGCTGGTCGCGCGGCTGGGCCTGCTGCAGCCGCCCAACGGCATCGCGCGCAGCCGCGACGAGGCGCTGCAGGTGGCGACCCGGATCGGCTATCCGGTGCTGCTGCGGCCGTCCTACGTGCTTGGCGGGCGCGGCATGGAAGTGGTCGATGGGCCCGCCCAGCTCGACCATTATATCGCCACCGCGGTGGCGGTGTCGGGGACCAGCCCGGTGCTGATCGACCGCTATCTGCGCGACGCGATCGAGGTCGACGTCGATGCGATCTGCGACGGCACGGCGGTCGCGGTCGCGGGCGTGCTCCAGCATATCGAGGAAGCCGGGGTCCATTCGGGCGACAGCAATTGCGCGATTCCGCCGCACGGCCTGTCGGACAAGGTCATCCGCAAGATCGAGAAGCAGACCAAGGCGCTGGCGCTGGCGCTCAACGTCAAGGGGCTGATGAACGTCCAGTTCGCGGTCAAGGAAGACCAGGTCTATCTGATCGAGGTCAACCCGCGGGCGAGCCGGACGGTGCCGTTCGTGGCCAAGGCGATCGGGCGGCCGATCGCCAAGATCGCGGCGCGGGTCATGGCCGGCGAGCCCTTGTCGGCGTTCGACCCGATCGAGCGCGCCATCCGCCACATCGCGGTCAAGGCCCCGGTATTCCCCTTCGCGCGCTTCCCGGGGACCGACCCGGTGCTTGGACCGGAAATGAAGAGTACCGGCGAAGTCATGGGAATCGATTACGAATTCGATATCGCCTTCGCCAAGGCCTTGCTCGGCGCGGGGATGGCGCTGCCCGACCGCGGCACCGCCTTCGTGTCGGTCAAGGACGCCGACAAGGACAATATCGTGCCGGCGGTGGAGAAGATGATCGAGCTCGGCTTTGCGATCATCGCGACCAGCGGCACCGCCACCCATCTCGCCTCGCGCGGGCTTGCTGTGAGCGCGGTCAACAAGGTCGCCCAGGGCCGGCCGCACATCGTCGACCGCTTGCTCGACGGCGACGTCGATTTGGTGTTCAACACCACCGAGGGCTGGCAGTCGCTGAAGGACAGCCATTCGATCCGCGCCACCGCGCTGGCCCGCAAGGTGCCCTATTTCACAACCGCCGCCGCCAGCCTGGCCGCGGCGCGCTCGATCGAGGCGGTGCGCGGCCATGCGCTTGAAGTTGCCTCGCTTCAGTCCTATTATTCCGCTTCCGTAAACTGATATTCAGCTGAAAAATTCGCTCATCGAGCGCGGGCCGGTGTGGCCGCGCAAGAGCGGGATTTTTGAGAAGAGAAAGGCATTTTTCAATGGCAAGCGCCGACAAAGTGCCAATGCTGGCCGAAGGCCACCGCAAGATCGACGACGAAGTTCGGCATCTGAAGATGATCGAACGACCGGCGATCATCGAGGCGATCGAGGTCGCCCGCGCCCACGGCGACCTGTCCGAGAACGCCGAATACCATGCCGCCAAGGAGCGCCAGGGCCAGGTCGAGGCGACCATCGCCGACCTCGAGGACCGGCTAAGCCGCGCGCTGGTGATCGACCCGACCACGCTGTCGGGCGACAAGGTGGTGTTCGGGGCGACCGTCGATTTGATCGACGAGGACAAGAAAAAGGTCCGCTATCAGCTGGTTGGCCAGACCGAGGCCGATGCCCGGGTCGGCCGGATCAGCTATAATTCGCCGCTCGGGCGCGCGCTGATCGGGCGTTCGGCCGGCGACGAGGTTGAGGTTTCGACCCCGTCGGGCGACCGTTATTACACCATCAAGGCGATCGAATTCGTCTGATCCGAAGGCCCTGAGCATGCGCGTCCCGCGCACGGCCACGGTCGTCATCGGTGCGCTGACCGCGCTGGCGTGGCTGGTGACCGCCATTCTCGGCGCGAGCGACCGCGCGGCGGCGGTGATGGGCTTCATCCCGGCGCGCTTCGGCGGCCTCATCGACATCTCGCCGGCAGTGCCGGCGATCCTCACCCCGCTCAGTTCGACCCTGGTCCACGGCGGCCTGCTCCACGTCGCCTTCAACTTGCTGATGCTGGTGTGGTGCGGGACGCAGGTCGAGCGCGTGCTTGGGCGCGGCGGTTTGATCATGCTCTACGTCGTCGGGGCTTATGCCGCGGCGGCGGCGCAGTGGCTGACCGATCCGGGCTCGATCGTGCCGGTGATTGGCGCCAGCGGCGCGATCAGCGCGGTGATCGGGGCGTTTGCCTTGAGCTTCGGCCGGGCCAAGCGGGTTACCCGCTCGCCGCGCGTCAACCGCCTGTTGAACGCCGCCTGGCTGCTCGCGGCGTGGGTCGTGATGCAGGTGCTGGTCGGCTGGTCGGCGGGCGGGCAGGGGCTGCTGCTGGCCACTCCGGCGCATGTCGGCGGGTTCCTCGCCGGCCTGCTGCTGCAGCGGCCGCTGCTACTGTGGCGCTACCGCAAGGCCTAGGTTGAAGCTGCCCTAGCTCGCTGTCCCGGCCGGAATCGAATCGCTTTTCTCGGCCTCCGGCTCGAGCAGCCGGTGAAGGTGAACCACGACATATTTCATCTCGGCGTCATCGACCGTGCGCTGGGCCTTGCCGCGCCACGCCTCCTCGGCCTCGGCGTAATTTTCGAACAGGCCGACCAGGTCGATCTTGTCGAGGTCGACGAAATCGAGCCCGCGCGGGTCCTTGACCCGGCCGCCGAACACCAAATGGAGCTTGCTCATTCGGCGGTCCGCGCCGCGCTTAGCGCCGCCTGGGCGGAGGAACGCGCGGCCTCACCAGCGCCTTCGAAGATTGAGCGCAGGGTCTCGGCGCCCTTTTCGCGGGTCAGCCCGAGCTCGGACAGGCGCGACGTGCCGGCCTCCTTGGCGGCTGCGGCGGCGGCCCGGGCGGTGCCGCTCAGGCGCTCGCCGACCGGGCGCAACAAGCGCGCTTCGCTGTCGGTGCGCGGCAACAAGGCGGCGATCAGCGCACCGGCGGCGAGCCCGGCGGCAAGCGCGATCAGCGGCGCCTCGTCGATCCCGTCATTGGCGCGGCGGCCAGCCCCGGCGACGCTGTCGCGGGCGCCGTCATAGGCGTCGATCGCGCGCTGGCGGACGGTCGGCTCGTGCGGACCGCGCGAACGGTCGGGTGATTTGGTGCTGGTCATTCGATGGTCTCCGTATTCTTCTGTTTGGTCCTGGGCGCAGCAGCGGCGGCTTTCTTGCGCGATTTGCGGGCCTTGCGCTTGGTGCCGACGCCGTCGGCGAGCTTGCCGGCCATGTCGATCAGCGGCTCGCGAGCGAAAAACAGAGCGATCGCCGCCAGCACGCCGCCGGCCACCGCCGGGCGATTGCGCACCGCGTCGACCGCATCTTCGGCAAGGTCCGCGCCTTTTTCCTTGGCGCCTTCCCAAATGTCGCGCGCCCAGGTGTGGGGGCTGAACATTTCGATCAGTTCGCTTTGCAATTCGCGCGCGGTCTCGAACATCTGGGCGCGGGCCCGCTCAACCGCGATTCGCGCTGCCGCGATCTCGGGCGTGTCGTCGCTCATAGCGCTTTGCGGATCATGCCGGCCGCATACCAGCCCAAGCCGGCGGCGAGGCCGGCGAAGATCAGGAACGCGACCAACCCGGCGAAAATCGGGCCGATCAGCGGCAGCAACCCGAGGAACAGCGCTACGCCAAGCACGGTGAAGCCGGCCTGGAGCAGCAGGAACGCCGCCCCGAACAGCAGCGCCGGGACCTTGACGATGGCGACCTTGGCCGCCGCCATCGCCTTGGCCAGATCAATTTCCGCCGCGGCATAGGCCTTGCCGTGGTCAACCAGCTCGCTGACGAGCTCGCCGACCGGCCGGTCGGGTTCCGGCTCCGGGTGGAGTGGCGGTTCGGCCGGCTTTAGCATCAGCCCTCGCGCGATCCGCCAGAGCCGCCCGAGCCCCGCCGATTGTCCTTGGCGAGGCCGGTCTTGATCAGCCGGGCCAGCGCGAAGCCGACGATGGCCGCGCCGGCGAGCGCTACGCCCGGACTCTTGCGGACGAATTCGCGGGTGTCGTCGATCAGTTCGTCGGCATCCTTGCCCGCGAGGCTAGTGGCGGCGTCGTCGATCGCCGAGGCAGCGCGGCGGGCATAATCCCCATAATCCGCGCCGAGCCGCTCATCGAGCCCGTCGGCGGTGTCGCCGACCAGGCGGCCGACATTGCCGAGCGCTTCGGCCGAGCGCTCGAGGCCCTGGCTGACCAGCCCGCGCGCCTTGTCGGCGGCCTGGCCCGAAAGCTTGTCGCGGCCGCTGCGGAATTTGTCGGCGATGGCGCTGCTCGCCAGCGCTCCGCGCTTGCCGGCCGGTCCGCCGTTACCATCCGAGTCGCCGACATCGCCGACCAGCAGCACATCGTCGTCATCGGTGACATCGGTCTCGGGGTCGATTTGGACGCCCATCGCGCCGCTGTTGCTGACGGTCGGCGCCGAGGCGCCGGCGATGATCCGATCGGTTCCTTCGGGGAGCTCGGTCTTATTGTCCTGCATCACAATTCTCCTTTCACCCTCAACCCCGTCCCCTCTGGCTTCGTTCCGGCCCGCCGAGGCGAAAGTTGCACGGGCCGACGCGCGCCGTGTAGGGGCTTTTGCGCACCCTATCACTACGCCCACGCACAGGGGAATTCCATGACTGCGATCGTCGACGTCCACGGCCGTCAGATCCTCGACAGCCGGGGCAACCCAACGGTCGAGGTCGATGTCACGCTGGAAGACGGCAGCATGGGCCGGGCGGCGGTTCCGTCGGGCGCATCGACCGGCGCGCACGAAGCGGTCGAACTGCGCGACCGCGATAAATTCCGCTGGCAGGGCAAGGGCGTCGAGCAAGCGGTGCGGTCGGTCAACGGCGAGATCGCCGAGCATATCGCCGGCCGCGAAGCCGAAGACCAGGCCGAGGTCGACGCCGCGCTGATCGCGCTCGACGGCACCGAGAATAAGGGGCGGCTCGGGGCCAACGCCATCCTCGGCGTCAGCCTGGCGACCGCCAAGGCCGCCGCCGACGCGCTCGGCCAGCCGCTCTATCGTTATGTCGGCGGGGTCGGCGCCGAGCTGTTGCCGGTGCCGATGATGAACATCTTGAACGGCGGCGCCCACGCCGACAATCCGATCGACTTCCAGGAATTCATGGTCATGCCGGTCGGCGCCGCGACCTTTTCGGAAGCGCTGCGCTGCGGCGCGGAGATCTTCCATTCGCTCAAGGCGGCATTGCACGAGGCCGGGCTATCGACCGCGGTCGGCGACGAGGGCGGCTTTGCCCCCAACATCGCCTCGGCCCACGCCGCGCTCGACCTGATCGTCCAGGCGGTCGAGCGCGCCGGCTATGTGATGGGCAGCGATGTGCTGCTCGCGCTCGATTGCGCGGCGACCGAATATTATCGCGACGGCGCCTATGTGCTGGACGGCGAAGGCAAGCGGCTCAACCCGGCGCAGATGGTCGACGACCTCGCCGGCCTTGCCGGAGCCTATCCGATCGCGTCGATCGAGGACGGCATGGCCGAAGACGATATGGCCGGGTGGAAGCAGCTGACCGAGCGGCTCGGCAACCGCATCCAGCTGGTCGGCGACGACCTGTTCGTGACCAATGAGAAGCGCCTGGCGCAGGGCATTTCCGACGGCATCGCCAATTCGATCCTGATCAAGGTCAACCAGATCGGTACGCTGACCGAGACCATCGGCGCGGTTCGGATGGCGCAAAGCGCGGGCTACACCACGGTCATGTCGCACCGTTCGGGCGAGACCGAGGATTCGACCATCGCCGACCTCGCCGTCGCGCTCAATTGCGGGCAGATCAAGACCGGCAGCCTGGCCCGATCCGACCGCACCGCCAAATACAACCAGCTGCTGCGCATCGAGGAAGAGCTGGGCGACACCGCGCGTTACGCCGGGCGCGAAGCGATCAAGGCCTATGTCGCCGGCTAATCCACGGATTCGCCACGTAATTCGTCTCCGACCGGCGCTTTTTGCTTGCCTTCATGACGTCATCGTGATTCTTTGATCACCATGGGGGGAGCGACACGCAGTTTTGGACTGATCCGCCGCGCGGCAATGCCCGCGCTGGCGCTGATCGTGGTTGGCAATTTTGCCGGCTATGCGGTCGCCGGTCCCAACGGCCTGCTGGCGTGGGGCGGCTATCACCGCAGCCTCAACCAGCGCAAGGCCGAGCTTGCCCAGCTCGAGGCGAGCCGGGCCCAGATGCGCCATCGCTCGGCGCTGCTCGACCCGCGCAAGGCCGACCCGGACATGGCCGACGAATTGGTCCGCCGCGATCTCGGCCTGGTCCGGCCCGACGAAGTGATCATCCCGCTCAATTAGATGCTTGCATTGGTCCTTGCCGCGGCAGCGCTGGGCTCGGCCCGCCTGCCGCCGATCGACCAATGCGCGACCGACCGCAGTTTCGTGGCGTTTCGAGCCGCGCTCGAGCGCACCATCGCGCGGCGCGACGCGGCGGCCCTGCTCAAGGTCGTCGCCGACGATATCCAGGCCAGCCTCGGCGGAGATTCCGGCAAGGCCGATTTCATCGCGCTGTGGGGCCTGAAACGGCCGCTTAGCAGCAAGGTCTGGGATGAGCTTGGCAGTGCGCTGCGGATCGGCTGCTCGCTGCGCGGCGGGGTGGCGACCGCGCCATGGATGGCCGATCAGCTGGGCGGCGACCGCGACGCCTTCGAAACCCGCATTGCCTTGCCCGGCGCGGTTTTGCGCAAGCGGCCAAGCGAGCGCAGCCCGGCGATCGCGCGACTCGACTGGCATGTGCTGACCCTAAGCGGCCCGTGGAACGGCGGAGCGTGGGTCAAGGTCACGCTCGACGACGGGCGCGGCGGCTATGTCCGGGACGCGTTGGCGCGCAGCCCGATCGATTACCGCGCCTGGTTCCGCAAGCGCCGCGGCCGGTGGCAGATGGAAGGCTTCCTCGCCGGGGACTGACGCCATCGCCGCAACCGGCGCAGTTGCCAGCGGGCCCGCGCCTTTCCTATAGAGCGCCGCTAACCAGCCGCACGAAAGGCAACGCCTTGGCGCGTCCCGCTAAATCCAAAGCCGCGAAGTCCGCAGACCCGCAATTGTCGAACCGCGAACGCCCGCCCGAACCCACGCGCTTCAAGGCGTCGAAGGACGAGCTGCTGGCGCTGTACAAGCAGATGCTGCTGATCCGCCGCTTCGAGGAGCGCGCCGGACAGCTCTACGGGCTCGGGCTGATCGGCGGCTTCTGCCACCTCTACATCGGCCAGGAAGCGGTCGCGGTCGGGCTCCAGTCGGCGATGACGGTCGGCAAGGACAGCGTCATCACCGGCTATCGAGACCACGGCCACATGCTCGCTTACGGGATCGACCCCAAGCTGATCATGGCCGAGCTGACCGGGCGCGCCGCCGGCATCTCCAAGGGCAAGGGCGGCTCGATGCACATGTTCTCGGTCGAGCGGGGGTTCTACGGCGGGCACGGCATCGTCGGCGCCCAGGTCAGCCTCGGCACCGGATTGGGCTTCAAGCACCAGTATAATGGCGACGGCGGGGTGTGCCTGACCTATTTCGGCGACGGGGCGGCCAACCAGGGCCAGGTCTACGAAAGCTTCAACATGGCCGAGCTGTGGAAGCTGCCGGTGATCTACGCCATCGAGAACAACCAATATGCGATGGGCACCAGCGTCGCCCGCTCGTCGTCCGAGCCGCTGTTCTACAAGCGCGGCGAGAGCTTCCGCATCCCCGGCATCCAGGTCGACGGGATGGACGTACTGGCGGTGCGCGGAGCGGCCGAGACCGCGCTGGAATGGACCCGCAGCGGCAAGGGGCCGATCATCCTCGAACTGAAGACCTACCGCTACCGCGGCCATTCGATGTCGGATCCGGCCAAGTACCGCACGCGCGAAGAAGTGCAGTCCTATCGCGAGGGCAACGACCCGATCGACCATGCCGCCAAGGAACTCGGCAAGCTCGGCGTCGGCGAAGATGAGCTCAAGGCGATCGACAAGGAAATCAAGGACATCGTCGTCGCTGCTGCCAAGTTTGCTGAAGATGCCCCCGAACCCGATCCAGCCGAACTGTACACCGACGTGCTGGTGGAGAGCTACTGATGCCGACCGAGCTCACCATGCCCGCA
>JBDSGH010000191.1:0-4059 GCA_039919095.1 Sphingomicrobium sp.
TGCTCGGCCAGCACGTCGGCCTGCTCGGCGCTGACATCGACCAGCAGATTGACCGCGCCGGTGAGCTTGCCGGCGGCGTCGAACAATGGGGTCGGGTAGGGGGTGAAGGCGCGCCTCGTGCCGTCGGGGCGAAGCGCGATCGCGACCGCGCCGCGGACCGAGCTCCGCTTGCGCAGGCTCTGGGCCATCGGGCACTGGTCGTGGGGCAGGCGCTCGCCGCTGGTGGTGTAGATCTGCCAGGTGATGCACCAGCGGTCTTCGCCGAGCTTGGGCACGCGCCCGGCAAACTCGACACAGGCACGGTTCCAGTAGGTCACGGCGCCATCGGCATCGGTAGTATAAATCGGAACCGGCAGGCGGTCGAGCAGCTCGTGGCAGACGTCGCCGGTGGCGAGCGCCTCCATCGCACTGTCGAGATATTCCTGGGCCGTGCGCTGGGGTTGCATGGAAAACCGATGAATGATGGATGAGTTTGTACAACCGTTTCGCTCGGGGCCAGTTCCCCAATCCATGTTAAAAAACGACTCTGTGTCGTCTTCACCACAGTAGCGCAATTCATCGTGCGTTATCAGTGGCAGGGGCGGGGCATTCGCCCCCTAAAGCACGACCTCGGCGCGGTGCTCGTCCTGGTGCTGCTTGCCCGGGTCGCGGCCGAGCAAGCGGATCAGCGCGGCCTTGAGGGTCGAGCCCAGATGCGCTTCCCAGACATCGGCGCGGTCGGCGTCGAAGCGGATTAGCGCAAGGTCGGGATCGTCCTTGCCGTCCTTGTACCAGCTGGCGATCATCGGGTTCCACAGCCGCTCGATCACCGCGCGGTCATGGTCGAGCACGAGCTTGCCGTGGATCGAGGCGAACAGGCCGTGGCCCTTGGCGGCGAAGGTCGCGATCGCGCGGTTCGACTTGGCCAGGCTGTTGACCAGGTCTTCCGACTTCGAGGCGAAGAACCAGATCTGGCGGTTGCTGTCCTCGCCGTCGATCTGCGCCGTCATCGGCCGGGTCAGGCTGTCGTCGACCCCGGCCAGGCCGAGCATCACGAACGGCGACGAGCCGAGATCCTTCCAGAATTTCTCGGCGAGGTCTTCCTGCTTGCTGTGGTCGTCGGCCATGATCGTCTCCCAAATTTCGTTTTGCCAACGAACGGGCGCGGGGAGGGCGGGTTCCGAACCTGACCGAAAGTCCGTATCCGGCCGCCGAGCTGGGCGTTCAGCGCAACCGCTTGACCAGAGGCGCTCCGTCGGCGCCCGACTTGACCTCGAAATTGGGCACCGCCTCGATCAGGTCGGACAGCCGGGTGTAGCCGTAATTGCGCGCCGAGAAGCTCGACACCGCCTTGGCCCGCTGGCCGAGCTCGGACAGCGAGGCATAGCCGTCCGGGTCGCGCTTGGACGCCTTGAACGCCGCGCCGAGCACCTGCAGCAGCTCGGCATCGACCGGCCGCTTACCCTTGGACATCGCCGGCTGTTCGAGCGCGTCCTGCTCGTCGAGCGCGAGCGCGGCGACATCGAAGAAGCGCGTGCAGGCCTGGCGGAACGGGGGCGGGGTCTTGGCCGTGCCGAAGCCGTAAACCGGCAGCCCTTCCTCGCGGATGCGCTGGGCCAGCGGCAGGAAGTCGCTGTCGCTCGACATGATTCCGAAGCCGTCGACATTGCCGCGGTAGAGCAGGTCCATGGCGTCGATGATCAGCCGCATGTCGGTCGCGCCCTTGCCCTTGGCGACGTCGAACTGTTGCATCGGGATGATCGAATGCAGGCCGGTCAGATTTTCCCACCCCTTGAGGCTGGTCTTGGCCCAATTGCCGTAGGCACGGCGAACGTTGATCGTGCCGAGCTCGCCGAGCACCAGCAGCACTTCGTCGAGATGGTCGGGCGAGGCGTTGTCGGCGTCGATCAGCAAGGCGATGTTCTTTTCGGCGTCGCCGTTGCGATCGGGCATGGTCTTGGTCCTCATCATCCCCTCTGACTACCCGATTGGGCGCTCCAGACCAGCGCTTTTGAAGGTGCCACGCAGTGTCGCGGAATGACCACAGTTGGGCGCGGAACGGTCCCGCAGCTGAACGCCACATGATCGATGCGGGAACGAAACGCCTGCTCGCGCACTACACAAGCCCAAGGGTTCCAGTGTCGGAAGGACAGAAAATGCGTAAATATCTTGGAATTTCAGCAGCTCTTGCCGCGAGCATCGCGGTGACCGGTTGCGCCACCAACAATCCGTACGGTTATAACGACCCCTATTACAACAATAACAACCCGCAGGCCGGACGCGTTGCAACCGGTGCCGCCGGCGGCGCAGTCGCCGGCGCGGTCGCCGGTGCGGTGATCCCGGGCCTGAGCGTCGGCGAAGGCGCGATTGCCGGAGCAGTGCTCGGCGGCGTGCTCGGCGCGGTCGTCAAGGGTCGCCAATATTACCGCGATACCCGCGGCTATTGCTATTATGTCGACCAGTACGGCCGGCCGATCTACGACTACAACACACGCTGCTAGTGACAGCCGGGCGGTGGCGCGTAGTGGCCGCTGATCGCCCGCCAGGCAGCGTCGGCGGCGACTTACGCGGCCGGTTTCTGACGATCCCATCTGTTAGACGGGGCGGAACTCACCGTCCGCCTCGTCGAGCAGGTACAAGCGCCCCTCGGCAATCGAGAAGTGCGCCCCGTGCAGCGACAGCTTGCCCGCTCGCTCGCGCTCGATGATCCACGGGAAGGTCCGCAGGTTGGCCAGCGAGACCTTGACCGATTCCCATTCCATCGCCTGAAACGCCGCCTGGTCGAGCGTTTTGTGACGCGCCCGGACCTTGGCCCGCGCGCCATCGAGCATGTCGACCCAGGCAGCGATGAAATGGCCCTCGCCATGCTCGGCGTGGTCGAACTGGCCGGTCAGCGCCGCCGAACAGCCACCGCACGAACCGTGCCCCATGACCAGAATGTCGGCCACCTCGAGCTGGGTGACGGCGAATTCGAGCGCCGCTGAAACGCCGTGATAGCCGCCGGTTGTTTCGAACGGCGGGGCGAGGTTGGCGACGTTGCGGACGACGAACATCTGACCCGGCCGGGCGTCGAAAATCTGCGACGGATCGACCCGGCTGTCGGAGCAGGCAAGCACCATCACCCGCGGGTTCTGCCCGTCGGCCAGCATGGACCAGCGGTCGCGCTCGCGCTTCCAGGCGGTATCGCGAAACCGCCAATAGCCTTCGATCAGATCCTGCAGCCTGGTCATGGCTGGCTGCTAGCGGCGCACGGGCAGGGCTGGCAAGCGGCGATGCCAATCGCTATCTGGCGCGAATGACCGAACCCGCACTCAAGTTGCGCCAGCGCAAGCCCGACTGGATTCGGGTCAAGGCCCCGACCAGCCACGGCTATCAGGAAACCCGCCGGCTGATGCGCTCGCTCGGCCTCAACACGGTGTGCGAGGAAGCCGCCTGTCCGAATATCGGCGAGTGCTGGACCAAGAAGCACGCGACGGTGATGATTCTCGGCGACACCTGCACCCGGGCGTGCGCCTTCTGCAACGTCAAGACCGGCATGCCGCGCGCCGTCGACCCGCTCGAGCCCGAGCATGTCGCGGTCGCCGCGGCCGAGCTTGGCCTCGAGCATATTGTAGTCACTTCCGTGGATCGCGACGACCTCGCCGACGGCGGCGCGTCGCAATTCGTCAAGGTGATCGAGGCGCTGCGCCGCAACGCCCCGGCGACCACGATCGAGATCCTCACCCCCGATTTCCGCAACAAGGGCGAGGCGCCGGTCGAGGCGATCGTCGCCGCCGGCCCCGACGTGTTCAACCATAATCTCGAGACCGTGCCGCGGCTCTACCCGACGATCCGCCCGGGCGCGCGCTACTACGCCTCGCTGCGCCTGCTCGAGAGCGTCAAGCGGATGGCGCCGCAAATCTTCACCAAGTCGGGCGTGATGGTTGGCCTCGGCGAGCAACGGCTCGAGGTTCACCAGGTGATGGACGACATGCGCTCGGCCGGGATCGATTTCCTCACCATGGGCCAATATCTCCAGCCGACCCCGCGCCACGCCACGGTCGAGGAATTCGTCACTCCGCAGGCATTCGAAGCCTATGC
>JBDSGH010000192.1:0-3347 GCA_039919095.1 Sphingomicrobium sp.
TGTTGACCAGCAGGTCGATCCGCCCGCGCCGTTCGAAAATGTCGTCGAGCAGGGCTTCGACTGCTTCCGGTTCGCGGATCGACATCGCGCAAACCTGAATCTCGCGGCCGGTCGCTTGCTCGATCGCGTCGCGCGTGGCGTTGAGCTTATCCGCCGTCCGGCCGCAGATCGTGACGTCCGCGCCAAGCCGCGCGGCGAGCATCGCAATCGCCTTGCCGATGCCCGATCCGCCACCCGAAATCAGCCAGCTTTTGCCCTCGAGCAAGTCCGGCCGGTAGACCGTCGACCGGCCCGCCAGCTCGGCATCGCTCATTCCAAACGGCGCCGGCCCCGTGGTGTAGGACTTGGCTACGAAATTTTCCTTGTTCACCCGCGGTCCACCCACTCTCCAAGCACGGGTTCGACGCGCAGGTCCGCGGCGATCCGATTGGGGCCGATCTGCCGATCGACCTCTTCGTGATAGTGGTAGATGCGGCGCTCCTGGTAACACAAGGTTATGCCCTTGAAGCCGGGGCTTTCGAGCGATTCCTGGATTTGCGGCGCAAACTGCAAATCCTCGTCGAGAATGCGCTCGAAATTGGCGATGCGCTTGTCCCACAGCGGGCTGCGCCCTTCGGGTCCGTAGAGCGGGCTGAACCAGTGGCAATCGATGCGCATGGTGTTGAGGCCGGTCGGCCAGAACACCAGCATCGGCATGCCTGTCGCCGACGGCGGCATGACGATGTTGGGGAAGATGAAGTAACTGACGTTGCTGTCCCGCGGGATTTCGGTGACGGTCGGAATGTCGGGCATGCCAAGCGTACCGGGGTCGACCCAATCGGTCCGCCGGTTGGGGGTCGTCATCCGCGAATGGCCGCCGGGCCACAGAGTAATCGTCGTTCCGCGATGATCGAGAAAGCGGTCGACGGTATTCTGGTGGATCGACTTCAAATGATAGACTTCGAGGAACGCGTCGAGCAGCACCTTGATGTTGCAGGCGACGTCGTAGCCGCGCGAATCGACCAAAGTCAGATGGTCGGGCTGAAATTGTTCGAGTTCGCCGGCGACCGGCCCAAGCGTGTCGAGCAGAGGCTCCGGTTGATCCTCATCCTGATTGACGAAAATCCACCCGCCAAGCCGGTCGCAGGCAACCGAAATCAGCGAGTGGCAGGCGAAGTCGATATCGACGAAATCGCGCTTGTCGCGGACCGCGACCAGCCGCCCGTCGAGCGTGTAGCTCCAGCCGTGATAGCCGCACACGAAGCCGCGCCCGCTGCCGGCATCTTCCTTGACGAGCGGGCCACCGCGGTGGCGACAGGTATTGTAATACGCCCGGACCTGGTCATCGAGGTCGCGCACGACGATGATCGGCGATCCGGTGTTGCGGGTCAGGAACCAGCTGCCGGGCCCGGGCAATTGGTCCATGTGCCCGGCGTAGAGCCAGCTGCGCTTCCAAAGCCGTTCGTCTTCGAGCGCGAGAAAGCCGGGGTCGACATAGCGTCCGGCCGGAATGTCCGGCATGCGCGGGAAAGCTTCGGGCGGGCCCTTTCGACCCGCTTCATAGGCCATGCCTTCGCGAATGCGCTCGATCGTCGCGGAATCCACTTGCGCGTCCCTTTATGCCAGTGGGTAAAGGTCTAACTGCGGCTAACGAAAAAAACAATCATGTTTGACTTTTTTACGGCAGCCAGTGCACAGCACTCGAGGCGCCGCGCGGAGGAATAATGGATTTCCGGCTGACTGACGACCAGCGTGCGCTGCAGGACGCGGCGCGCAGCTTTGCCCGAACCGAATTGCCGGCAATCGCCGAGCAACTCGAACGCGACAATGCGCCGCCGACGCGCGCGCTGGTCAAGCGCTACGCCGACATGGGCTTTCTTGGTATCAACGTTCCGCAGGCGCTTGGCGGATTGGGATTGGGCAATCTTGAGGCTCTGATCGTGCTCGAGGAATTCGCCAAGATTTCGAGCGCGGTGGCGTTCCCGATTTTCGAATCGATGGTTGGGCCGGTGCGCGCGATCGAGCATTTCGCAAGCGACCAATTGAAGCAACGCGTCGTGCCCCGGGTGTGCGCGGGGGAGATGATCGTCGCGGTCGCGATGTCCGAGCCCGAAGCCGGGAGCGCTCTCACCGACCTCAAGACCCGCGGGCAAGTGCGCGGCGACACCGTGGTGCTCAACGGAACCAAGCGGTGGTGCTCGGGCGGCGGCCATGCCGATGCCTATGTCGTTTATTGCCGCCTGAGCGACGACCCCGGCGCCAAGGGCATTGGCGCGGTGCTGGTGGAGCGCGACGCGCCTGGCCTCAGCTTCGGCCCCAATGAACATTTGATGGGCTTTCGCGGCATTCCTTCGGCCGACCTCAACTTCGACGATTGCGCCGTGCCGGCGGGCAACATCATCGTCCCCGCCGGCGGCTTCAAACAATTGATGGAGGCGTTCGACCTCGAGCGCTGCGGCAATGCGACGATGGCGCTCGGCCAGGCGTCGGGCGCGCTTGAGGATGTCATCGCCTATGTTCAAGAGCGCAAGCAGTTCGGCAAGGCGCTGGTCGAGTTCCAGGCCGTCCAGCTCAAGCTCGCCGAAATGCAGATGAAGGTCGACGCGGCCCGCCTGTTGATCTGGCGCGCGGCGGTCAATGCCGAAGACGGCCTGCCGAGCGTGCTCGATAGTTCGATCGGCAAATGCTTCGCCAATGGAATCGCGCGCGAAGTGACCGGCGACGCGCTGCAGCTGATGGGCGCTTATGGATATTCCAAGGAATTTCCGATCGAGCGCCGGCTGCGCGACAGCTGGGGCTGGGGAATCGCCGGCGGCGCGATCGATATTCAGAAGGTCAATATCGCCGGCGCCATGCTCGGTCGCCGGTTCGACCAGAGGCGTTGATGGCCTTTGAGCGGGTCGCCGCTTTGTCCGACGTGCCCGATGGGACCAGCAAGGCATTCGAGGTCGCCGGCCGCCAGTTGCTGATCGCGCGTGCGCCGATGGGCCTGTTCGCGGTCGGCGCGATCTGCAGCCACCAGCAGCAACCGCTTGAAGGTGGCAAGATGAAAGCCTGTTACCTGTTTTGCCCGCTGCACGGCGTTCGCTTCGACCTGCGCGACGGCCGTCCGGCCGGCACCCTGACCGACCAACCCCTGCCGACCTGGCCGGTCAAGATCGACGGCGACCAGATCCTCGTCGATTTAGGGAACAGCTGATGCGCGTCCTCCACATCATCGGCAGCCCGCGCGGGGAGCGCTCGCGTTCACGCGCGCTGGCCCGTCATTTCCTCGATCATCTGACCAGCGCCAAGGTCACCGAGCTCGACTTGTGGGCAACCGCCCTGCCCGAGCTCGACGGCGCCATGCTCGAAAGCCGCTACCGGCT
>JBDSGH010000193.1:0-3555 GCA_039919095.1 Sphingomicrobium sp.
CACGGGGGCTTTGTCGATGGCTCGGGCTGGGAAGGCGTTCACAGCGCGCTGCGTGCCGCGGGCCACAAGGCCGCGATCGTCCAGAACCCGACTTTGTCGCTGGCCGGCGATGTCGAGGCAACCAACCGCATCATCGACGCCCAGGAGGGCCCGGTCGTGCTGGTCGGCCACAGCTATGGCGGGGCGGTGATCACCGAAGCCGGGCGCAATCCGAAGGTCCAGGCCCTGGTCTATGTCGCGGCGTTCGCGCCCGACACCGGCGAGTCGGTCGATTCGCTGATCAAGAACCCGCCGCCGGGGGCGCCGGTGCCGCCGATCCTGCCGCCGCAGGACGGCTTCCTGTTCCTCGATCGCGATAAGTTCGCCGAATCCTTCGCCGCCGACGTCGAGCCGGGCAAAGCGGCGTTCATGGCCGATTCGCAGGTGCCGTGGGGCATCGAAGCCCTCGCCGGAACGGTCGGCGAGCCTGCCTGGAGGTCGAAGCCGAGCTGGTATCTGGTGGCGACCGACGATCGCATGATCCCGCCGCCGGCGCAGCGCTTCATGGCCGAGCGGGCCGGGGCGAACACGGTCGAACAAGCGGGCAGCCATTCGGTCTATGTCTCGCAGGCCGACAAGGTGGCCGAATTGATCGGCCAGGCGGCGAGAACTGTGGCGATGCCCGCCAGACAGGAAATGGAGCAAGCCCAGTAGGACCAGTAGGATATGTGCAGCGCGTCGGCAGGCGGTGCCTGCGGCCCGCGGTGCAGTTCAGACGGTCACGTACTCGGCAAAGAGACCGCGATGTCGAGGCCGTCGGCGCGCCACTGGATGTCGAGCGACCCGCCGTGGGCGGCGAGCGTGCGGCGGATCAGGGTCAGGCCCGAACCGCCGTCGCGCGCCTTGGGGTCGATCGCGCCGGTGACCGTCTCGCGCCAGTTCAAGAGCAGCGTGCCATTGTCATTGGTGCCGTCGATCTCGACCCGCCCGCCGTGGCCGAGCGCGCCATATTTGTTGGAATTGGTGCTGAACTCACCGAGCACGAGGGCAAAGGTGCGCACTCGAAACTCGTCGAGGTCGAGGGCCGGCAGCGGTGCGATCACCAGCGCGGTCGAATCGCCGCAAAACGGTTCGGTCAGGCGCCGCACGAGCGTATCGAGCGTGGCGCTGCCAAGCGCATCTCCGTCGAGCAGCATCGACTGGGCGATGCCGAGGCGGTGGAGGCGGTCAACGATCTCGGCCGCGAACGCTTCGCGCTCGGGCACGCCGCGCGCGGTGGCGAGAACGATTGCGCTGGTCAGCGCGTAGGCGTTCTGCAGCCGGTGGCGCATTTCGGCGGCGGTGCTTTCGCGCAGCTGGCGCGCGATGATGTCGCCGGTGACGTCGCGCGAGACCGAGATCAGGCCCTTGAGCACGCCCTTTTCATCGCGCAGCGGGGCGACCGAAACATCCCACCATTTGGGCTCGCCCTTGGCGGTCGGGCAGAACGCTTCGAAGCGCGCGTTGAGGCCGTCGCGGGCGGCGGCGATCGCGCCCTGGATCAGCGGCTGGGCCTCGGCCGGCCACAAGTCCCACCAATTCTTGCCGGCGACCAAAGCAAAATCGTCGATGCCCATCGCGCAACGGCCGTTGCGGTTCATGAAGTCGAGCGTGCCGTCGGGCCCGATGACCTTGATGCAGTCGGCGCTCTGGTCGAGGATCGCCGCCAGCATATCGTCGGATGCGCTTCGGAAGCTCGAGACGATCGCCGGAAAATCAAGCTGGTTCATATGGTTGCGGCAATCCCGAGCGGGCGAGCGGATGCCTCCCGCATAGGTCCATAGCCGGTCCGTGGCAAATAAGCGCTAGCGCAGGTGGTGGTTGAAGAAGCGCAGGGTGCGGGTCCAGGCGAGGTCGGCGGCGGGCTGGTTGTAGCGCTCGGCCGAGCTGTCGTTGTTGAACGCGTGGTCGACCCCGTCGTAGCTGAAATAGGTCACCGGCTTGCCGGCGGCGCGCAGCGCGGCGATCCACGGCCACGAGCTCGCCGCCACGCGGGCGTCGAGGCCGGCATGGTGGAACAGCAGCGGGGCGGAGACCTTGGACGCCTCGGACGGGTGGGGCGCCGGGCCATAATAGACCACCCCGGCGGCGAGCTCGTCACCGGCCGCCACTGCCAGGCGGTTGACGAAGCCGCCGCCCCAACAGAAGCCGACCGCGCCGACCTTTCCGCCGCGGCTGGTTGTGGCCAGCTCGCCGAGCATGGCGACGCCGGCTGCAGTAGCCGCCGTCAAATCCAGCTTGCCGATCGCGTCACGCGCGGCATCCTCGTTGGCCGGGGTGCCGCCGGCGGGCGACAGCAGGTCGGGCGCAACCGCTCGGAAACCGGCGAGGGCAAGGCGCCGGGCGACATCGCGGATGTGGTCGTTGAGGCCGCGATTCTCGTGGATCACCAACACGGTCGCTTTCAACGACCGGGTGCGCGGCTCGGCGATATAGGCCTTGTAGCCGCCGGCGAGGGTTTGCGTACGGGTGGTCAGGCGCTGGTCGTCGGCCGGGACGATTGCCGCCGCCGCCGGGCTCGCCGCGATGGCGCCGATCAGCGCCTCGGCCGCGGCGACGCTGCCGGCCAGCTGGACCATCCGGCCCATGAACAGCCGGCGGTCCATGCCGTCATGGGTGGAGCGGTCGTAGAGCGCGATCGCCGCGCGGCGGATGTCGTCGGTCATTGGCGTCTCCGGGCACCCCTCCACCAGTTGCGCTGGTCTCCCTCCCCACGAAATCGTGGGGAGGCGCTAGGCCGGCTGGGGCTGCGCCGCCTGGGCCTGGGCGATCAGCTGGCCGTCGATGTCGCGGGCGCGGCGGAAGGCGTCGCGGTCGGTCATGCGCGCGGCATAATCGGTGAACACCGGGGTCGGTTCGAGCAGCTTGAACTGGAGCATGAAATTGACGTTGGCGCCGACGAACAAATCGGCCGCGGTGAAATGATCGGCGGCGATATAGTCGCGGCCGGTCAATGCCTGTTCGAGGTTGGCGATGGCCAGGTCGTAATTGCCATAGCCGAACATGCGCTGCTTTTCGGGGGTCGGTTCCCAGCCCACCGCCTTGTTGCTGAACGCCGCTTCGACCGGACCCGAGGTGAAGAAGATCCAGCGGTAATAATCGGCGCGGTCGGCGGGCGGCGGGGCGAGGTTGGCGGCGGGGAAGGCGTCGGCGAGATAGCAGCAGATGGCCGCGACCTCGGTCACCACCTTGCCATTGTGCTGGATCGCCGGAACCTTGCCCATCGGATTGATCGACAGATAGGGCTCCTGCTTGAGGGTCGTGGCGTAGTCGAGGATTTCGGTCTCGTACGGTTCGCCAACCTCCTCGAGCATCCAGCGCACGGTCTGCCCGCGCGACATCGGGTTGGTGTAGAATGTCAGATCAGCCATGGGGGTCTCCTTTTTTGCGTATGTGATACCTCGGCAGTCAGCCGCGTTCGCCGCGTTTGGCCGGCGGTTGCGGGTCGGCGGCGCCGCGGTCGGCTGCAGATTGGTCGCGGACGCTACGGAATTCGCTGTCGTCGCTCCAGTTTGGCCATTCGCGCGAATTGGCCAG
>JBDSGH010000194.1:0-12504 GCA_039919095.1 Sphingomicrobium sp.
CGAAATGCTCATTGTGCCATTCGATCAGCCGCTGGTCGGCCGACGGGAAATAGAGCGCGATGAACATCTCGCCGAGCAGGCTGCGGCGGAAGCTCGCCTGGCGCCGGTTCATCTCGAGCAGCGATTCACGCCACGCGATCTCCTCCTTGTCGCCGCGCACGCGCCAGCCGGCGGCGAAGCTGTTGACCAGCACCAGTTTGCGCACCCGCTCGGGATGGCGCGCCGCATAAGCGATCGCGACCGCCGCTCCGTTGGACAGGCCGAGCAGGTCGCATTGCTCGACCCCGGCCGCGTCGATCACCTTGGCGAGGTCCCCGACCAGCGCTTCGAAGTCGAATTTGTCGACCTCCCATTGCGACTTCCCGAACCCGCGCAGGTCGGATCGCACGAACCGGTTGGAGCGGGTGCATTCGCGCATCCAGTGGCCGTAGACCGGGCTCGTCCAATCATGCTCCAGATGGGTCATCCAGTTCGGTGCCTTGACCAGCGGGAAGCCCTCCCCGCTCGACGCGAAGGCAATCCTGGTGCCGTCGCCGGCGCTGCAGTGGTCGATCGCGTCGACCGGTTCGGACGGCTCCGCGAGGTCGTGGAGCGGCCGTCCGTGCGGCAGGCCGTGGTCGAGGAATTCGCGGCTGATCTCGGAGAACATGCGCCACGCCGGTTCGGATTCGAGCAGGATGTGGTTGCGGCTGTCGAGCGGCACGAAGGTCGCGCCCGGGATCCCCGCGGCAAGCGCCTCGCCCTGCGCGAACGGCACCGCCTGGTCCTCGCGCGAATGGAAGATGAGGGTCGGCGTGCGGACTTGCGGCAAGAGGTCGCGGACGTCGATTGCGGACAGCACCCGCTGCAGCTTGACCGCATTCTCTGGCGACGCCGACAGCCGCTGCATTTCATTGAACCAGCCCATCTGCTTGGCCGAGGCGCCCGGGATGTAGTGGTTGGTGAACAGCTGGCGATAGGCCGGATTGTCCGACCCCCAGCCGACCGCGGTCAAGGTCACCATCGCCTCGCGCCGGGTCATTTCCGACGGGTTGTCGTCGCGCGCCGCCCAGCCGGCTGCATAGCCGTTGCAGATCACCAGCCGGCGGACCCGCTCGGGGTGGCGGATCGCATAAGCGATCGCCACCGCCGCGCCTTGGCTGATCGCCATCAGGTCGAAGGTTTCGAGCTCGAGGCATTCGACCACGCTTTCGAGGTCATCGACAAACGCCTCGAACGACAGCTCTGGCGTGTCCCAGTCGGACAGGCCGTTGCCGCGCTCGTCATAACGGACCAGGCTGCGCCCGTCGGTGAATTCGAAGATCCAGTGGCGCCACAGCGGGCTGTCCCAGTCGTGCTCGATATGGTTGAGCCAATTGGCGGTTTTGACGATCGGCGGCCCGTCGCCGATGACCGAGAACGCCAGCCGGGTGCCGTCTTTCGCGGTGCAATGGCGGACGATTTGTTCGGGCAGCGTGCGCGTCGCCGCGACGCGCGCCTCGTTCGCTTCGGCTTCGGCCTGGCGCCGCCAGGTCGCCGGCGGAACGCCATATTCGCGCTTGAACGCGCGGTTGAACGCGGCCTCGCTGTTGAAACCGACGGAATAAGCGATGTTGGCCGTGTTCTGCTTGCCGTCGCGCAGCATGTTCGACGCAACCCGCATCCGCCAGCGCGCGCAATAACGCATCGGCGGCTCGCCGATCAGTTCGCCGAAACGCTCGCCGAGGACCGATCGCGAAACCCCCGATTCATGGGCCAGCGTCTCGACGTCGAGGTCTTCGGCAAAGCGCGAGTGGATGATCGCCAGCGCCTTCGACACCGCCGGGTCGGCGAGGCCGCGCACCCAGCCGCTCGCGCCCGGCGGCAAGCGATCGACATATTCGCGCACCGCCTGCGCGACGAACAATTCGGCCAGCCGCGCGACCACTTCCGATGACGGCTGCTGCTCGGCGAGGAAGCGCATCGAACTGTCGAGCCACTCGGCCTCGCCGCCGACCACGTTGAGCGTCAGCAAAGGCGGCAGCGCATCTAGCAACGGATGATCGCCCGCCTTGGCAGTTTCCAGGAAGCCGCACCACACTTCGGCCTTGGGCCCGTCGGTGCCGGTGGTGACGCGGTGGACACCCTCGGTGGTGACCCGGCTGATCTCGCCGACTCCGGCCGGCGTGAGGCCGGTGCGGCTCGCCAGCCGGTGCGGATCGTTGCGCGGCAGGATCGCGATGCCGCCCGCCCCAAGCGTTGTCGGCGGCTGCCCTTCGACTTCGACGATCAGCGTCCCGCTGCGCACATAATGATAGCTGATGAGCTTGTCGGGGACCGCGTAGAACGGTTCGAAATGGCCCGGCGTGAACTCCGCGCTGACGCAGAAGTCTCCGCTAAACTCGCCATCCACCACCACTCCGCCGGACAGGCGCAGCGATCCCAGGATGTCCTCGAGAACGTCCATAAGTGGCCTTCCGCCGGCACAGATCCGGCGTTTCGATCAATTCATCCGGCAAGCCGATCATTTTGGCAAGTCGGCAGATCGCATAGAGAATGCCCACCACATCGCAGGGATGAGAACCCGCTTCGGCAAGCACTGCTTTCGGAGATGGGAGAACTTGTACCGAAAACACATGGGAGAATGAACATGAATCGCATGCCACGAGAATTTCAGGTGCCGGCTTCAATAGCCCTGTTGTTTGCATTTCTTTCGGCCGTCTCGACGGCTGCAACGGCGGTGATGCCGCTTGTCATCGCTCACTGATCAGAATCGAAGGAGATAAATGATGTACCACGATTTCAACTATGAGACGGCGCTGGCCTCCTCGCTCAAGGGCGCGTGGCATCTCGACGACGTCCTGCGCGAAGACCAGGAGCTCGACTTCACGCGCCGCTTCATGCCCGAAAGCCTGTCGCGCACGGCGGCATTGACTTCGCTGTCGGCCGAGGAGCAGCGCATCCTCAACCACATCTGCGCCCACCAGTATCTGGGCATTTTCGGAGTGGTCGAAGAGTTCATCCTGCCGTTCCTGTTCGACCATGCGCGTCCGGCGCTGCGCGGCGACGACTGGCGGGTTCGAGCGCTGCTCAACTTCGCCGGCGAGGAAGCCAAACACATCCAATTGTTCAAGCGCTTCCACGCGGCGTTCGTGCGCGGCTTTCCGGTCGAACCCGGGATGATCGGTCCGTCCGAAGCGATCGGCGCCGAGATCCTCCGCCACGACCCGCTCGCAGTCGGGCTCGTGATCCTGATGATCGAATGGATGAGCCAGGCCCATTATCTGGGCTCGATCCGCGACGACGGCGACCTTGATCCGCTGTTCAAGAGCCTGATGCGCAATCACTGGATCGAGGAGGCGCAGCACGCCAAGCTCGATACGCTGATCGTCGACGCGCTCGCCGAAGGCCGCAGCGAAGACCAGATCGACCGCGTCATGGACGAATTCTTCGAAATCGGAGCGTTCCTCGACAGCGGCCTGGCAACGCAAGCGGGGTTCAACCTCGACGCGCTCGAAACGGTTATCGGGCGCAAGCTCGACGACCGCGCGGCGATCGAGGCGCAGCAGCACCAGGCGGCGCGCTGGACCTACATCGGCTCTGGCATGGTGCACGAGCGCTTCGTGGGCACGCTCGCTGCAATCTCCCCCCGAGCGGCGGCTCGCGTTGCCGAAGCGGCCCCGCTTTTCGCCTGACCCCAACCCCAACCCCAACCCCAACCTCAAAAGGACGAATATCATGCTCGACACTGTCAAGAATACGCCGGTCAACGGCCTCGATCTCGGCGCCCTCGGCCAAATGGTCGAAGCGATCGAACAGGATCCCGGCAGGGCCAAGGCGGCGTTCCGGGTGACCACCCGCTGGGCCGGCCAGACCCGCAGCGAGTCGGTGGTCGAAGGCTTCGACCTCGGCGGCGAGCGGATCGCGCGCCAGCACACCATCGTCGCCGACGAGCCGTGTCAATTGCTCGGTGGCGATTCCGCGCCCAACCCGCAGGAGCTGCTGATGTCGGCTTTCAACGCCTGCATCATGGTCGGCTACGTCGCCGGCGCGTCGTTGAAGGGCATCACCCTCGTTTCGGTCGAGATCGAGACCAGGGGCGAGCTCGACCTGCGCGGCTTCCTCGGCCTGCGCGACGATATCGCCCCGGGCTATGAGTCGATCGACTATCAGGTCCGCATCAAGGGCGACGGCTCGCCCCAGGATTTCGAGGACATCCACCAGACGGTGATGAAGACCTCGCCCAACTACTTCAATTTGAGCCGCCCGATCAAAATGAACGGGTCGCTTCGGGTCGGCTGATTGCCGGCACCCGGCGCCGCGGCGGGCACCTCCCCCGCCCGGCCGCGGCGCCACTTCTTCTTTTTTGCAGGATCCAGTTCCATGTCCGATCTCGACGTTCTTACAGTCAATCCGAACCAGGCGCTGTGGCAGAAGGGCGACTTCACCCGCATTGCCGAAACCATGCGCGACAGCGGCCAGCGGCTGGTCGCCAAGCTCGGCATCACGCCCGGTCTCAAGTTGCTCGACCTCGGTAGCGGCGACGGGACCACCGCTTTGCCCGCGGCCCGACTTGGGGCCGATGTGCTCGGCGTCGATATCGCCGAAAATCTGGTCGCCGCCGGCAACGCCCGGGCGATCGCGGCGGGCCTCGCCAGCCTGCGCTTCGAACAGGGGGACGCGAGCAACCTCGCCAATCTCGCCGATGGCCGGTTCGACCTGGTCGTTTCGATCTTCGGCGCGATGTTCGCACCGCGGCCGTTCGACACCGCGCGCGAAATGGTCCGCGTAACCCGGCCGGGCGGGCGGATCGTGATGGGCAATTGGATTCCCGGCGACCCGACGCTGGTCGCGCAGATCCTCAAGATCAGCGCGGCTTACACCCCGCCGCCGCCCGCAGGGTTCGTCAGCCCGATGAGCTGGGGCGACGAGGACCAGGTCCGCCAGCGGTTCGAGGCGGCCGGCATTCGCTCCGACAATATCCGCTTCGAGCGGGCGATCTGGTTCTTTCGCCACCGCGGCCCGCCGAGTGAGCTGTTGGCGATCTTCCGCTTTTTCTACGGGCCGACCATGACTGCCTTCGACGCCGCCGCGAAAGACGGCCGCGACGCGGAGCTGGCGGCCGAACTCGAAGCCTTGTTCGCGGCCAGCAACCGCGGCGGCAGTGAGCACACCGAAATCCCCGCCACCTTCCTCAAGGTCACCGTGACCAAGGGCTGAGGCGGCCGCTCTCCCCGGCCCCGGGCGCACCTCCCCTCGCGCCCGGGGCCAACCCAAAGGACCCCGAACACATGACACAGGAATTGATCGAAACCACGGTGCGCGACTGGGTGCTTGGCAATCCCGCCCGCGGCGCTCGCGAGCTTGAGCGGCTGGCCAACGTCAGCCGCGTCCAGCGCGCCCGTTCGGCGGACGAAATTGCCGAAGAGCTGATCCAGCTCGCCGGCCGAATGGAGATTGCGCAAAGCCGCGCCTGGTGACCGTTCGCCGGCGACGTCAGGCGGCGCTGATCCGCTCGCGCAACCAGTCGGCCAGCTCGCCCTCGCTCAGCTCCCCGGCGGCGAGCGCGAGCATCACCACCACGGCCTCTACTGCGTCGAATTTCAGGATCGCGCCGTTCATTTGCAGGAAAAGTCGCGCCAGGACCCACGCCGTGCGCTTGTTGCCATCGACGAACGGGTGGTTCTTGGCCACGCCAAACGCATAAGCCGCTGCGAGCGCCGCCGCGTCGGGACTGCCGTAGGCGACCAGGTTCTGCGGACGCGCTAGCGCGGACAGCAAAGCGCCGTTATCCCGAACACCCGCTCCCCCACCATGTTCTGCCAATTGCTCGTCGTGGATCGCTTCGGCAGTTTCAGGGCGGACCCACTTCCAGTCCGTCACTTGGCCAATTCGCGCAGGATCGCCCGGTCCTTGCGCATGATCTCTCGCGCCAGCCGCATTTCCTCGATGAACTCCGGGTCCGCTCGGCGGAGCTCGATTCCGTTCGGCGTCCGCACCGGAAACAAGCTATCGCCCTGCTCCACCCCGAGGTCCTGGAGCAGTTCCTTGGGAAAGATCGCTCCCGTCGAATTGCCGATTGGAATCAGTTTCAGCGGCTTGTTCATACGCATGTTATAACTCAGAAGCTGTGGACAGACAAGCCGGACCGCTTGGCACGCGCCGAATCCGCGCCCTATAGCAGGCGCGCATGGCCGATCTCTTCTCCACCGCCGCGCCGTCCGCGCCCGACAGTTACGACGCCTCGTCGATCGAAGTGCTCGAGGGGCTCGAGCCGGTCCGCCGCCGGCCCGGGATGTACATCGGCGGGACCGACGCCCGCGCCCTCCACCACCTCGCTGCCGAAGTGATCGACAATGCGATGGACGAGGCAGTCGCCGGCCACGCCAACCGCATCGAAGTCACGCTCGAGGTCGAACCGGGCACCGCCGGGCGCCTGACGGTGACCGACAACGGCCGCGGCATTCCGGTCGATCCCCACCCCAAATATCCTGGCAAGTCGGCGCTCGAGGTGATCCTCACCATGCTCCACTCGGGCGGCAAGTTCGACGGCAAGGCCTATTCGACCTCGGGCGGCCTCCACGGTGTCGGGATCAGCGTGGTCAACGCGCTGTCGAGCGAGACCCTGATCGAGGTCGCCCGCGACAAGACCCTTTACCGCCAGCATTTCGCCCGCGGCCTCGCCGTGGCGCCGCTCGAAACCGTCGGCCCCGCCCCCAACCGCCGCGGCACCACCGTCAGCTTCGTCCCCGACCCCGAGATTTTCGGCGCCGAGGCGCAGCTCGATCCGGCCCGCCTCCACCGCCTCGCCCGGTCCAAGGCCTATCTCTTCGCCGGGGTCGAGATTCGCTGGCGCTGCGCCCCGTCGCTCGCCTCGGCCGACGTGCCCGAAGCGGCCACCTTCCAGTTCCCCGGCGGCCTCGCCGACCACCTCGCCGAGCAATTGGGGACGCGCGAGTGCGTCACCGCCCAACCGTTCATCGGCCGCCAGGATTTTCCGCCGACCTCGGACGGCGAGATCCAGGGCTCGGCCGAATGGGCGGTCGCCTGGCCGCTGTGGAGCGAGGGCGAGCACGAAAGCTATTATTGCAACACCATTCCGACCCCCGACGGCGGCACCCACGAGGCCGGCCTGCGCGCTGCTTTGACCAAGGGCATCCGCGCCTTTGGCGACCTCGTCGGCAACAAGCGCGCCAAGGACATCACCGCCGACGACGTCTTCAACGGGGTCGAGCTGATGCTGTCGGTGTTCATCCGCAACCCGCATTTCCAGAGCCAGACCAAGGACCGCCTGACCAGCCTCGAGGCGGCCCGCTTCGTCGAGGCCGCGGTGCGCGACCATTTCGACCATTTCCTGGCCGACAATATGGACCGCGGCCGCGCGCTCCTGGGCGCGGTGGTCGAGCGGATGGAGGAGCGGCTCAAACGTCGCGCCGAGCGCGAGGTCAAGCGCAAGACCGCCACGTCCGCGCGCAAGCTGAGATTGCCCGGCAAGCTGACCGACTGCGCCAACAACGACGCCGACGGCACCGAATTGTTCATCGTCGAAGGCGACAGCGCCGGCGGCTCGGCCAAGCAGGCGCGCAACCGCAAGGTCCAGGCGATCCTGCCCATTCGCGGCAAGATCCTGAACGTCGCCTCGGCCACCGCCGACAAGATCCGCGCCAACAGCGAGATCGCCGACCTCGGCCTCGCGCTCGGCTGCGGCACGCGCGACAATTTCGACGAGGCGAGCCTGCGCTACGAGCGGATCATCATCATGACCGACGCCGACGTCGACGGCGCCCACATCGCGACCCTACTGATGACCTTCTTCTTCCAAGAAATGCCCGAGCTGGTCCGCCGCGGCCATCTGTTCCTGGCCCAGCCGCCCCTCTACCGGCTGACCGCCGGCGCCAAGACACTCTACGCCCGCGACGATGCCCATCGGGCCGAGCTTGAAGCGTCGGAATTCAAGGGCAAGAAGGTCGAAGTGTCGCGCTTCAAGGGCCTTGGCGAAATGATGCCGGCGCAATTGAAAACCACCACCATGGACCCGGCCACGCGCTCGCTGCTCAGGGTCACGCTGCCGTCCGAATATCAGGACCGCCAGCCGGTCAAGGACTTGGTCGAGCGCCTGATGGGCCGCAACCCCGAACACCGCTTCCAGTTCATCCAGGATTCGGCCGCCGCGGTCGACGAAGGCGCGATCGACGCCTAGCTCCCAATCGTCATTCCCCCGAAAGCGGAAACCCAGCTAAACAAATCCCTCGTCATTCCCGGGAAGGCGGGAACCCAGCCAAACAAAAACCGCGTCCGTCCCCCGGCGCTATTCCCGCCCCTTGATCCGCGCCGCCATGGCGTTCGAGCGTTCGATCAGGTCGGACGCCTCGCGCGCCACCAGCTCGCTGTCGAAACACACCCCGATCACCCCGGCGCTGTGCCATCTGACCACCGCCGCCCGGCCGAGCGTCCCGGAGTCCAGGATCACCGCCGTCCCGGTCGGCAGGCTGACCGCGCAATCGAGCTTGGCCCCGCCCGGCGAGAGGTCGACAATCTGGACCGGATGGCGCTGGCCATTGGCCTGGAGGAACGCCGGCAGCGCCACCGGCACCCGCGGATAGACGCGGCTGGCCGCATCGGGATAGGTGTCGGGCGGGGACGGAAATGTGCTGGCCATCGGATCTCGCTTATTGCCACGGCGTAGCAGCGCGATGCCTGCCAGAGTGTAAACGCCGATTATCCGGGGTGGGTTGGCGAGCACGCTAGGCAGTTGCGCCTCGGCGACATGCAGGACCGCAGTTCCGGTTTAGCGTGAGGCGGTTCCGGCCAGGCATTTGCTGAGTTTCCTGAAAAAAGTGTCCCTTTTTAGCGTCAATTCGGGAACCAATGCCCGGGTTTCCAGTACCTGCTCAAGCGGCACTTCCGCTGTAATCCTTTGGATTGGGGCTGGCCGCCGCTTAACTGAATGTCCGCGATGGACGAAAAACGGGACGCTGAAGGCTTCGGCAACGATCCTAACCACGCTTAAATCATAGGCCGCTGGATCATTACGCCGTGGACGCTCACTCAACTCTCTGTTTTTGTGGACCGATTGGAAGGAGTATTTGATGAACTTGATCGTCCGCGTAATGCTTTGCGGCTAGGTACGGCGCGAGCAATCGTCCGCCGATTGCGATCGCATCGCCGAGTGCCGGGGTGGTACAAGACCCTGCCGACTTCACCTTTTTTCGAACAGCACGACGCGGAGTTTGCAGCGCAGTTCGGCCGTACCGACCTGCCCGACGCGGACCGCTACTTGCTCCTGTTTGACTATTTGCTCGCGGGCTTCCTCGAGTTTGGAACGCCCATGGGCGAGCGGGTTTATTATCCGGGTTTCAAGGGGCGCAACGGCCATTTGGTCGAAGGCCTTGAAGGTTTTGCGCGAACTGCGCCGCTTTTCGCGGCCTGGCTGGCGTCCGGCCGCGAGCCAATCGTGGCTGATCCGCGCTTTCCCGATGAACAGGTCGATCTCGCCGATCGCCTGCGCCGCGGCGTGCTGACCGGCACCGATCCGCGCTCGCCGGACTATTGGGGCGACTTGGCGGATCGCGACCAGCGGATCGTGGAAGCGGCCGATGTCGCGTTGATCCTGTGGCTTTCGCGCGATCACGTCTGGGCCGGCTTTTCGGCGGCCAAGCGCGAGCAAGTCGCCGGGTGGCTCCGCCAAGTCGAAGTGAACGAGCCCTTCGGCAACAATTGGCTGCTGTTCAGGATCCAGGTGATCGAGGCCTTGCGAGCGCTCGGGATGCCCGCCGACGAGCAGCTCAGCGTCGATGCCTATCGGACCTATCAGCGCCTCTATTTGGGTTCAGGCTGGTTCGAGGATCCGCCGCGGGGAGTCGATTATTACAACGCGTGGGCGATCAGCTATTCGCTTTTCTGGATCGACCAGATGAACCCCGCTTTCGACCGCAGCTTCATCCGCGAGGCGCTGCGCGAATCCTCGTCGCTGGTGGTTCATTTGATCGGCCCCAACGGGCTGCCGATGATGGGGCGCAGCGTCTGTTACCGGATGGCGGTCCCAGCGCCGGCAATCATGCAATCGAGCCTGGACCCGCAATCGATCGATCCGGGGCAGGCGCGGCGGGCGCTCGATCTCGTCTGGAGGCATTTTGTCGAGCGGCGCGGGCTCGCCCAGGGAAGGGCCGAACAGGGCTATTACGGTCCAGACCCCTGCTTGCTCGATTTATACTCGGGCCCCGGCAGCTGCCAATGGTCCGTTCGCTCGCTCGTGACGGCCTTTCTGCAACCAGAGGAAAGCGCGTTTTGGCAGTCCCCGCAAAAGGAACTGCCGGTTGAGCTTGGCGACTATCTGATTGAGCTCCCGGCGTTGGGCTGGGTGGTCGAAGGATTTCACGCATCGGGCGAGATCGAGATCCGTATTCCAACCAACCATGACCGCGAGCATCAGGTGCAAGGACATAACGCCGTGCGGCGGCTTGCCGAGTTCCTGCTCGCCGCACCAATCCGCCCACGCAACCTGAAGGCGAAATACCGCAGGCGGATCTATTCGTCCGCAGCACCGGTGGGGACGCCCTTGTAGCCCGCTCCAGTGGCGGCCCGGCAAGTGGAGAGGCAACGTCATTGGTCGGCGTTTGATTTGGAAAGCAGTCGCACGCAACGGCACGGCCTGATTTATTTTTTTCGCGCGTCAGGCGCCACATTTTCAAGGCCAGCACCCCCTAGAGCTTCGGCGGCGTCGGCTTGCCCCGCGCGAGCGGGTCGAGCGACCGCGCGATCTCGCTGATCTGGTTGTCGCTGAGCTTGTCGAGCTGGACCAGCGCCGGAAGCGCCGGATCATAGCCCATCACCTCATCCGGATGGCGCTCGATCCATTGCCGCAACTGGTCGAAGATCCTCGCCCCGGCACGGTCGTGCGGCCCGTCGCCTTCGAGGCTGCGGTTCATGTTGCGCAGCGCCATGCGCGGGTAATCGGTCAGCGCCAGCTCGGACAATTTGGCCTGATATTCGAGCACCGCTTGCTCGACCTTGAGGCCAAGCGCCTGGTCGATCGCGTGGCGCCCTTCGTGCTTGCGGATCGACTGGTCGAGATTGGCCCGGCTAAATTCGGCGAGGAACGCGCGGCGGAACGACGCCGGATCGCTCGACCGAGTCCGCGCCACCGCGGCGATGCGGTCGACCAGCTGAAGCTGGAGGCGCGCGTTGAGCCCGTCGAGGGTCGCCACCGGCCGCGTCTTGAGCTTGGCCAGATCCTCGCCCCCTAGCTGTTTCTCGCGCCCGATCAGCTGCCGCCGCGCGTCGCTGTCCTGGGTCAGTCGGAAGCCGCCCAGCGGCGCCTGCACATAGGCCGGACGAATGTGGACGATGACCCCGTCGGCGGTCCACCCGCCGACCGCCGCTGAGCCGTCCCACAGCCACGAGGTGAAGCCGTTGGCGATCATATTGTCGATCGCGATGAAGTGGATATCGGCGCTCTTGCCATATTGGGTGACGCGGTCGGCATGGTCCTCGATGACATGGCCGCCGTGCAGGCTCGGATAGCCGTTGGTCTCGCCGACCGTGCCGACCAGCCCGTAATATCGGCGCAACGCCGCCTTGGGGTCGCCGGCCGCCCCGGCGGCGCTCATCAGGGCGCTGGTGAAGGCCTTGACCGACGCCTCGACCCGACCCTGGTCGCCGTGGCCGCGGGCGAGGCCGCGATTGATCGCGAGCAGCGTCGCCTCGAGCTTGTCGCGTTCGCGCCAATACGCGTCGAGATGCTGCCACACCGGCGATCCGCCCGCCGTCGCGGCCAGGCGATGGCGCTCGGCAAAGCGTTGCGACGGCCGCGCGAAACCCGCCCGCATCAGCAGCTCGGCCAGCTTCAGCCGGTCGTCGACAGTCGCGTTGGCGCCCAATCCGCGGTTGAAGGTCGCGCTCACCCCGGCTTGCTCGAGCGCTTGCGGCGCATCGCTCTCGGTCAGCCAGAAATAGTCCTTCCACGCGGCCAGCGCGCCCGCTCGATCGTCGGTCAGCAGTGCGATTTCCAGCCGCACCCGCGCCGCTTCGACATCGGCGTCGGCCGTGAACTGCAACGCGTCCGCCTTGGCCGCCGCGAGCAGCGCATCGCGCCGCGCCGGGTCGCGCGCGGCGAGGTCGAGCCGGGCGCCGATCAGCGAGGTCCGGATCGGGTCGCGCAGCGCCGGATCGGGGCACGCCGCGAGCAGCGCCGCCGAACCGGCGATCGCCTGGTCGAAGCGGCCGGCTTCGCGCAGGAAGCGCGCCTTGAGGTCGGCGCTGTCGCACGGCTTGTCGCCGAGCTTGAGCGCCGCATCGAGATGGCCGAGCGAGCGCGCCGGATCACCATCGACCAGCCACGCGATCCGGCCCAGTTCGCGCTCGGCCGCCGCTTGATCGACCAGCGACGCGGCCGGATCGGCGATAACCGCGGCATAAAGCGTCTCGGCCTCGGCGACGTGGTTCAAATCATAAGCCGCGCGGGCTTGCGAGAAGGTCGCGCCCAGCGCCGGCGCCGAAATCCACATTCCGGCCACAAGCAACGCGCTTCGGACGCCCATTCGATCC
>JBDSGH010000195.1:0-7537 GCA_039919095.1 Sphingomicrobium sp.
AAATCGCGAACGTGCCGATGTTGGTCGCCGGGTTGGTCGCGGCGAGGCCGGCGAAAGCGGCGATCATCACCGTCTGGCACAGGATGATCCAGCTCTTGCGCCGCCCGAGGCGGTCGAGCAGCGGCAATGGGAAGCGGTCGACCAGCGGCGACCACAGGAATTTGAAGCTGTACGACAGGCCAATCCACGACAAAACGCCGATCGTCGCGAGGTTGATGTTGGCCTCGCCCAGCCAGGCGTTGAGGGTCCCGATCAGCAGCGCGTAGGGCAGCCCCGACGAGAAGCCGAAGGCGAGCATGGTCGATGCCTTGCGGGTCGACAATGCCGTCTTGAGCAGCTTCCAGCCCTTCGGCCGCTTCGCCGCCACCGCTTCTGCCACTTCGCCCCTCCCCTGATTGCGATCCCAGCTTAGCTTGGTTTCACGACCTGCCTAGCCCTGCGATGAATGAACGGCGGGCGGCCGGCGGACCTCGGTCGGCCTTAGCCTTCCGGGTGGGGAAACAGCTGGAGGCCCTTGGGCGTCTTGACGGTTTCGCGCTGGAGATGCCGGTCGACGCATTCGATCGCGCCCTTGAGCTGTCGTTCGCTGTAGGGCTTGAGCAAGCAACCGACCGCAATCTCGGCAGCGCCCGGGTAGGGATGGCCGGTCGCGAACAGGGTCGGGATGCCGCGCTCCTTCGCTGCCTTGGCCAAATGGATTCCGGTCTGCTGGCTGCGCAGTCGCACATCGCTCAAGATCAGATCGACCTGCTCGGTCTCGAGCACCTTGATCGCCTCTTCGAAATCATCGACCGTCGCGACGATCTCGTAACCGGCGTCGATCAGCATGACCTCATTGTCGAACGCAGTCAGCGGTTCGTCCTCGACGATCAGGATCCGCTTGACGATTTGGTTGCGCTTGCCGAACAGCATTTTGACCTTTCAAGCCGCGGCCTACTCAGGCCGACCCCTTCATCGAGGACTACACGTGCCCCCGCAACGAACGAAGCCCGATCCAGTGCCGCGGCGCCGCGGTGCCGGTCGCAATGTGCCCAAACCGGCCGCCCCACGTCAAACCGGCCCGCAGCGCATCGCCAAGCTGCTCGCTCGAGCCGGCGTGGCGTCGCGCCGCGATATCGAGCGGATGATTGTCGATGGCCGCATTGCGCTCAACGGGCAAGTGCTGACGACGCCCGCAACCCTGCTCGGCGACCTCGCCGGAGTGACGGTCGACGGCAAGGCGGTGCGCCCGCCGTCGGCGCCGCGGCTGTTCCGTTACTACAAGCCGCAGGCGACGCTGACCGCCGCGCGCGATCCCAAGGGCCGCCCGACGATCTACGACCGCCTGCCGCAAGCGCTGCCGCGGCTGATCCCGGTCGGCCGGCTTGATTTCATGACCGAAGGCTTGCTGCTCTTGACCAACGACGGCGAACTCAAGCGCCAGCTCGAGCTGCCAAGCACCGGAGTGACCCGCCACTACCGCGCCCGGGCGTTCGGCACGGTCAGCCAGGCGGCGCTCGAGGAGCTGTCCGAGGGCGTCACCATCGAAGGCATCCGCTACGGCTCGATCGACGCCAACCTCGAACGGCGGACGGGCCGCAACTGCTGGATCCAGATGAGCCTGACCGAAGGCAAGAACCGCGAAGTGCGGCGCGTGCTTGAACATCTCGGCCTGCAGGTCTCGCGGCTGATCCGCACCGGCTACGGCCCGTTCGACCTCGCCGGGCTCGACCCCAATGGAGTCACCGAAGTCGACCGCAACCAGCTGGCGCACTTTCGCAACAGCCTCAAATGAGAATCATCGCCGGGGAGTGGCGCGGGCGCCGGCTCCACGCGCCGCCGGGGATGGATACCAGGCCGACCGCCGACCGCGTCCGCGAGACCCTGTTCTCGATGCTCACCAGCCGCCTTGGCGGGTTCGACGGCCTGCGCGTCGCCGACCTGTTCGCCGGCAGTGGTGCGCTCGGGCTCGAAGCGCTGTCGCGCGGCGCGGCCTTCGCCTGCCTGGTCGAGAAGGACGCCAGCGCCGCCGCCGCGATCAAGGCCAATGCGGCCGAGCTTGGCGCGCTCGACCGGGTGCGGGTGATCGGCGGCTCGGCGCTGGCGCTGCCCAGGTCAGACCCGTTCGACCTGGTCTTGGCTGACCCGCCTTATGCCGCCGGTTCGGGAACCGCCGCGGTACGCGCAGTCGCCGCTGCCGGCTGGCTCGTACCGGGCGGCTGGATGGCGATCGAGACGGCGCGCGGCGAAACCGTCGAGCCGGGCGACTGGACGATCGACGCCGAACGCGGCGTCGGTCGCGCCAAGCTTACGATTTTGCGGTCGTCCGCGGTTTCTTTGCCGCTTTCTTGATTTCGTCAAACTCCGTCGACAGCCGGCGCCCGATCGCCGCTGCGGCCGCCTTGCCGGCCGCCTTGGCGGTCTTGCTCGACTTGGCGTCGGCCCCGGTCCGGCGGCTGTGGCGGCTCTCTGTGATCGCCGCCAGGGCCGCGCTTGCGCCGACTGCAAACAGGTCGGCAACCAAGGGACTTTCGAGCAGCTTGAGCAGCGCGTCGACCGCAGTGTCGCGCGAACCACTTTTGGCCGAAGCCGCCTTGCGCGCCGGCTTGCGGGCCGTGGTCTTGGCCTTGGCCGGAGCGCGCTTGCGCCCGCTTGCTGCAGATTTTGCCGGACTTGCTTTCTTGGCCATCGCTTTCTCCTGTTTGCTAGTCGTCCAATCGCTCAACTGACCCGGCGCATCGCCATATCCTCGAACGGCTGCGCAAGCGAACAGGCGTCGACCCGCTCGCTGTCGAGCCAGCGCTCGGCATCGGCCGGACGAAGCATCACCGGCATCGCCTTGGGATGGACCGCGCCAACCGTTGCGTTCGCGGCGCAGGTCAGGAAGGCCATGAACGGCCCGCCCTCGCCCGGCCGCCACAGGCCCGGAAAAGCGAACAGCGGCGGATGCTCCTCGGCCATTGCAAACCACGCCTTCGACTTGCGCTTGGTCGCAGGGTCGGGCTCGGCGGTCCATTCGCAAAAACTGGTGACCGGCACCAGGCAGCGCCGCAGCGGATCGTTGAGCGCGCCGCGCCAAAACGGGCTCGACAGGTTGCGGACGTTGGTTACTGGCCGCGATCCAGCCGCCGCCGGGCCTGGAAAGCCCCATTTCATCATCTCGAGCGCAAGCCCGCCGCCTTGCTTTCGGCGCAGAATCGGGGCCTGGTGACCGGGATAGATTTCGTCGAACGGCGGAAGGTTCGCGGTATCGCCGTTGAACGACCCGAAGATTCGCCGCAGTTCGTCCACCGTCGCGGTCATGCTGTAGAGATTACACATGGGGTCCCAACGCGCGTCGCCTGCTTTTCGTGCGGTTCGTCGTTAACAGCCCTGTTGTCGATTAACAGGCCCTCGCTCTACGCGAATACAGCGGGCAACGCTGCGGCGTCGGGATCGTTCGGGGTCCGGTGGCCGTTTGTAGCATTTGAGTGAAGTGAACAGGGAGAATATTACCGATGCGCAAAGTCATGCTTGTCCTTGCCGCAGGATCGCTGGCCGTACCCGCGCTCCCCGTCCAGGCCAGCTCGGGCAGCTCCTACCGGGGCAAGGTGTGGCGCGATTCGAACGGTCGGCTGCGCTGCAAAAAGCCCGACGGGACGAGCGGCTTGATCGTCGGCGCGGCCGGCGGAGCGCTGCTAGGCCGGGCGATCGACCGTCACGGCGAGCGCGCCACCGGCACCATCCTGGGCGCCGCCGCCGGAGCGCTGGTCGGCCGGCAGATCGAACGCAGCGGGTCGCGTTGCCGCTGACCAATTCGCCACCTGACCGTCTTGCTGTATTGACAATGTAACACACTCGTTTTATGCCCCGCTGCGACTGCCAGGGGAACGGATATGTACAGCCAGAATGAACTCGATGACGCGGTTGCGGCCGGCGCCATCACCGCCGAAGCAGCCGCCGCATTGCGCGCCCATATCGAAGGCCAGGGCTCCGGCTCGCGCGTCGATGACGAGCAGTTTAGGCTGCTCACCGGTTTCAACGACATCTTCGTTTCGATTGCCGCGGCCATCCTGCTGTTCGCGGTGGCGTGGATCGGCCAATGGCTCGGCAACAAGGTCGGCCTGACTGTCGATCATGATGGCCCGTCGCCGCTCGCACCGCTGGCAGTGGCCGCGACCAGCTGGGGGCTGGCGCTGTTCTTCACCGCCAAGCGGCGCATGGCGCTGCCCTCGATCCTGCTCCTGCTGGCGTTCGTCGGCGGAGTGTTTGCAACCGCCGCGTTCGGCCTGGTGATGTCCGCCGGGACGGATCAGTTCGACCATAATCCCCAGCTGTTCGGAATCCTCGGCGCGATCGCCGGAGCGGTCGCGGCGGGTGCCGCATGGCTCCACTGGAAGCGCTTCCGGGTGCCGATCACTATCGCCGCCGGCGCCGCCTCGGTCGCCGCGATCGCGGTCGGGCTGCTGATTGCCGCGCTTGGCGGCGACCCCGAGAATTCGCACGACCTCATCCTCGGCTTCGTGCTCCTGCTCGGGATCGGCACCTTCCTGTTCGCGATGTGGTGGGATGCGTCCGACCGCGCCCGGGTGACGCGCCGCGCCGACGTCGCCTTCTGGCTCCATTTGCTGGCGGCGCCGATGATCGTCCACCCGATCTTCACTTTGCTCGGCCTCAACAACAATAGCGCGACGGTCAGCGAGGGGTTCGTCGTGGTCCTGCTCTACGTCGTGCTCGGCATCACTGCGCTGGCGATCGATCGCCGCGCGCTGCTGGTCTCGGCGCTGGCCTACGTGCTTTTCGCGCTCCAGCAGCTGTTCCGCGAATTCGGCGCGGTCGAGCTCAACGTTGCATTGACCGCATTGGTCATCGGCTCGGCGTTGCTGCTGCTGTCGGCCTTCTGGCACCAGGCCCGCGCGGCGGTCGTCCAGCCGTTGCCCAAGGGCCTGCGCGAGCGGCTTCCAATCGTCGACCGGCCGCGCGCTAGTCCGCAACCAGCCGCATAAGCCGGCGCTCCAGCGGGGCCAGCACCAGGCTCAATTCCTGGCCCCGCTTGAGCACTGCGCCATGCTCGCCCAGCAGCGCGAACGCGCCCTGCCTCAAACGCAGCGCGGGGCGTTTCTCGATCCGCACTTCGGGCCGCTCGGAGCTTCGCCGGAACGCCGCGAACACCGCCGCATCGGGGGAAAAACCGATCGCATAATCGCGCCAGTGCCCCGCCGCGACCATCCGCCCGTAAAGATCGAGGATGCGGGTCCACTCGGCCCGGTCGAAGCTGGCGATCAGGCGCCGGTCCCGGGGGTGCGGGAACGGCGCGACCACGCTCAAGCGCGCTTCGCCTTGGGTGCGTGGTCCTTGGCCGCCGGCTGGCATGCCCGCTTAAGCGCCTGGACCTCCTTGCGCAGCGCCACGATTTCGCGCTCGAGCTCGGCGATGCCGACCCGCGACGGGTCGACATCCTCGCCGCACGGCGTGCCGTAGGGGACAAATCCGGGGCTATAATGGACGGTGTCGATCGGCACCGGACGGGCCGGGATGCCGACCACCGTCGCGCCCGGCGCGACATCTTTGGTGACGACCGAATTGGCGCCTACCTTGGCGCCCTCGCCGATCTCGACCGGGCCGAGGATCTGCGCCCCGGAACCGATCACCACCCGGTCGCGCAGCGTCGGGTGGCGCTTGCCGCCGACCCCGGTCGACGGGTTGGTGCCGCCCAGCGTGACGCTCTGGTAGATGGTCACGTCGTCGCCGATGTCAGCGGTCTCGCCAATCACGGTGAAGCCATGATCGATGAAGAAATTGCGGCCGATGACCGCGCCCGGGTGGATGTCGATCGCCGTCAGGAAGCGCGCGATGTGATTGACCACGCGCGCCAGGAAATAAAGGTGGCCGCCGTACAGCCAGTGGCCGATCCGGTGCAGCCCGAGCGCGAGCACGCCCGGGTAGAGCAGGATCTCCCACCGCGACCGCGCCGCCGGATCGCGTGACTTGACCGAGTCCAGATAGGCGAACAGCCCGGAAACCACAGCAACCCCTTGTCCATCGTCGACGCGCAGGCTTGCGCGCCGGCAAGGCAATTTAGGTGCGAGCCGGTGAAATTGCCACCCGCTCCGAAACGATCGCATCCGGTTTCGCTTGCGGTGGGCTGCTCGGTTCGGCACATCGCCCGCTCGACAACGGGGTGGAGAGCAACATTCTTCCGTCATTTCTAAGCGATCCGGCCGTGTTCCTGCCGTTCATCCTAATCGGGTTCGCCGCCCAGATGATCGATGGCGCGCTCGGCATGGCGTTTGGGCAGATCTCGAGCACGCTGCTCGTAAGCATGGGCGTCCCGCCTGCCGCTGCCTCCGCCGGGGTCCATACCGCCGAGACCTTTACCACGGCAGTGTCGGGGATCAGCCACGTCGCTCACGGCAACGTCGACTGGCGCCTGTTCTTCCGGATCGTCATTCCGGGCGTGATCGGCGGCGTCACCGGCGCCTATTTGCTGACCCAGATCAGCGCCGACACCGCCAAGCCGGTGGTGCTGTGCTATTTGACCGCCCTCGGCCTTTACTTGTTCTATCGCGGGGTGATGCACCGCCACACCGAGCGCCGCCCGCGGGTGGTCGAGCCGCTTGGATTGATAGGGGGCTTCCTCGACGCAGCCGGTGGCGGCGGCTGGGGCGCGATCGTAACCTCCAATTTGCTGGTCCAGGGGAGCAACCCGCGCAAGACCATCGGCACCGTCAACACCGCCGAATTCTTCCTCACCGTGACGATTTCGCTGACCTTCATTCTCGCCCTCGGCTGGGAGGCGTTCACCGTCGCGACGCTCGGCCTGTTGATCGGCGGGGTCGCCGCCGCGCCGTTCGGCGCCTGGATCGCCAAGCGCGTCAATCCCGACCTGCTGCTGACCTTTGTTGGCGCACTGGTCACGCTGACCAGCAGCTACGCGCTCTACCGCGCGGTCAGCTAACCACCGCGCCACGCGCTGGCCCAAATCGTCCAGACTGATTATACCCGGCGGACTGATTGGATTTATCGATTAACCAATGACCGTCCAGAAGCCGACCATAAAGCAGCTCCAATATCTCGTCGCGCTGCGCGAGCACGGTCATTTCGGCAAGGCCGCCGACGCTTCCTACGTCACCCAGTCGACCCTGTCGGCCGGTCTGCGCGAGCTTGAAACACTGCTCGGCGTGACCCTGGTCGAGCGCACACGGCGCGTGGTCCGCTTCACTGCGCTGGGCGAACGGATCGCGGACAAGGCGGTGCGCGTGCTGCGCGAGGCCGAGGAGCTGGCCGAAATTGCCCGCGCCGAAGGCCAGCCGCTCCACGGCGAGCTCAGGATGGGCGTGATCCCGACCATTGCGCCATTCCTTCTCCCCGCCCTGCTGCCGCGGCTGCGCGACGCGTGGCCGAGCCTCAAGCTCTATTTGCGCGAGGATACCAGCCAGGCGGCGTGCGAGGCGCTTCAGCGCGGCCAGCTCGACTGCGTGCTGCTGGCGCTGCCCTACAGCTGCGGCGAGGTCGATTCGGCAGCCCTATTCGACGATCCCTTGCTGATCGCCTTCCCGCGCGGCGAGGCGCCGGCCGG
>JBDSGH010000196.1:0-4177 GCA_039919095.1 Sphingomicrobium sp.
CACTTGACCAGTCCAACCAGCTGTGATCACATGCTTGAATTAACAGGCCCGCGGGATGCGAAGTGCGGGGCTCTTGGGGAGCAGGTCATGGCTGTCAATCGAACCCGGTTCGTGCGCGATTTCGTCGTCATCGCCTTACTGGCTTCTACCGCCATTCCAATTACTGGCGCGATTGCGGCAAGCGCGCAATCTCCTGCTGCCGAGGAACCGGCGGTCGCGCCCGACCAGCCGGTCGTCACCGCGCCGGACAATGCCGCCGACGTGACTGCACCGCCGGCTGCCGCCGCGCCCGCCGCCCGCCCGCAAAACAGCGCCGAAAACACCGACAGCTCGGAGATCGTGGTCACCGCGACCCGCCAGTCCGAAGCGATCTCCAAGGTTCCGATCAGCATCAGCGCTTTTTCGCAAAAGACGCTCGACGTGAAGGGCGTCAAATCGTTCGGCGACGTCGCTCGTTTCACGCCCGGCGTGCGGTTCGACGAAGGCTCGAACAACGTTAGCATCCGCGGCATTTCGTCGGAAGCCGGCGCCGGTACGACCGGCATCTACATTGACGACACGCCGATCCAGATCCGCGGTCTCGGCTTCAATTCGGACAATACGCTGCCGGCAATTTTCGATCTCGACCGAGTCGAGGTTCTGCGCGGGCCGCAGGGCACATTGTTCGGCGCCGGTTCGGAAGGCGGAACGGTCAGATTCATCACACCGCAACCAAGTTTGAACGAGTTTCAAACCTACGATCGCGCCGAAATCTCGAGCACCGCGCATGGCGGGCTCAACTATGAGGTCGGCGCGGCGGTTGGCGGCCCGATCATCCAGGACCAGCTCGGGTTCCGGGTCAGCGCCTGGCATCGGCGCGACGCCGGCTACATCGATCATGTCGACAACCAGACCGGCGCGGTCGACGACAAGAACATCAATCACGGCGATGTCACTGTCCTGCGCGCGGCACTGGCGTGGGAGCCGACCGCCGACATCCGGATCACGCCGTCAGTTCAGTATCAAAAGCGCTCGACCAATGCGTCCGAGAATTTCTTCGTCGGATTGTCCGACCCCGATCGCGGCAAGTTTCTCACCAGCACGCCGGAATATCGCGGGACCAAGGACCACTTCATCCTCCCGACGCTCAATGTCCGCTACGATTTTGGCGGAGCGTCGCTGATCTCCAACTCGTCCTATTTCAAACGCAGGAATATCAGCGGCTACAGCGGCACGCTGTACGACCTGTCTTACTATCAAAGCCTGTGCGAGGACGCCTGCACGGTTTTTCCGTTCCTGACTCCGACTGGCATCGACAAGGACCTGCCATTCTATCTGAGCCCGTCCAAAGTGACCAATACGCAGCGAATTTTCACGCAGGAAGTGCGGCTCCAGTCGAACGACCCGGCGGCGCGCCTCAACTGGGTGGTCGGAGTGTTCTATCAGCACAGCAAGCAACGCAGCATCGAGGAGCTGATCGACCCGCTCGGCAATGCGTTCTTCAATGAAGTGTTCGGGATGAGCCTCGAGGATTTCTTCGAATATCCGCTGTTCGGGCAAGACAGCTACATCAACGACAGCAGGGCCGTCGACAAGCAGCTGGCCGGCTTCGCCAACGCCACCTTCGCGCTCACCGATCAGCTCAAATTCACCGCCGGTGGGCGCTACGCCAAGACCGACTTCTCGGTCGTCAACTTCGCCGACGGTTCCCAGAACGGATCGCGGACCGAAGGCGCCGGCAAGGCCAAGGACAAGCCGTTCACGCCCAAGTTCGGAATCAACTTCCAGGCCGACCGCAATAATCTGTTCTACGCCAGCTGGTCGAAGGGTTTCCGCGCCGCCGGCGCCAATCCGCCGGTGCCGATCGAGGTTTGCCAGGAGAGCCTCGACAACCTCGGCATTCCGTCCGCACCGACGACCTACGGCTCCGACAGCGTGACGAGCATCGAACTCGGCTCGAAGAACCGGTTGTTCGGCAATGCCCTGTCGCTCGACGGATCGGTTTATCAGGTCGACTGGAAGGACATTCAGCAGATCGTCAACCTGCCGCAGTGCGCGATCCGCTTCATCGCCAATCTCGGCAAGGCGCGCAGCCGCGGCTTCGATCTCCAGGCCACCACCCGGCCAGCGCCGGGCCTGACCATCGAAGGGTCGGTCGGCTACACCCACACCCGCTTTACCGAGGACGCCCGGCTCGCTCCGACCGGCGCGATCGTGGTCAATCGCGGTGATGCCATCGAAGGGCCGCCGTGGACCTTCAGCGCCGGCGCGCAATATGATTTCCTGGTCAGCGACCGCAAGGTGTTCGTGCGTGCCGACGTGGAACATAAGAGCCGGCTGAAAACCCCGACCACCGACCGCGATCCGAACAGCGCCAATTACGATCCGGCGCTGATCGCGCCCGATGCCTATACCTTCGTCAGCATGCGGGCCGGAGTCCAGCTCGGGGGGGCGAACGTCTCGCTGTTCGTCGACAATCTGTTCGATGTCGCGCCACAGCTCGGCTATACCCACCAGGACAGCGACACATTGCTGTTCGAAGACGAGACGTTGCGGCCGCGGACGATCGGGTTGACCATCGTCTATCGCTGACCGTTTGAACCCCGGGCTGCGGTTTTACTTCCGGCGCCGAGGGTGATAGATCGTCTGTGATCACAGATTGGAAAGTTAGACCTCTTGAACGACAGTGAGGCCTTGGTCCGCACGCAGCAACGGGCGGCGGCTGTCCGCTGTCCGACCGACGCGCTAATCGACGGCAAGTCAGTCGCCGCGCTGGACGGCGCGCGTTTCGCCAACCGTGCGCCTGGCGACGGCCGCTCGCTGGGTGAGGTTGCCGCGGGCGGGGCCGGCGATATCGACCGGGCCGTGGTTTCGGCCCGCACCGCATTCGAGGACGGCCGCTGGCGCGACCAGTCGGCCAAGGCCAAGAAGGCCGTGCTGCACGCTTTCGCCGACAGCCTGGCGGCCCACGCCGGAGAGCTTGCGCTGCTCGAGACGCTCGATACCGGCAAGCCGATCAGCGACGCCGAGGCGGTCGATATTCCGCTGTCGATCAACACCGCGCGCTATTATGCCGAGGCGCTCGACAAGATTTACGGCGAAGTCGCCCCACCGAGCCCGACCCGCCTGTCCTATGCGGTCCATGAGCCGCTCGGCGTGATCGGCGCGATCGTACCGTGGAATTTCCCGCTCCACATGGCGATGTGGAAGGTCGCGCCAGCGCTGGCGATGGGCAATTCGGTGGTCCTCAAGCCGGCCGAACAATCGCCGATGACGGCGCTGAGAATGGCCGAACTGGCGCTCGAGGCGGGGCTGCCGAGCGGCGTGCTCAACGTCGTTCCGGGGACCGGCGAGGCGGCCGGACAGGCGCTCGCCCGGCACATGGACGTCGACATGATCGCGTTCACCGGCTCGGGACCGGTTGGGCGCATGCTGATGCGCTATTCGGGTGAGAGCAACCTCAAGCGGGTCAGCCTCGAACTGGGCGGAAAATCGCCACAGATCGTATTTCCCGACTGCCCCGACCTCGACGCCGCGGCGCAGGCCGCGGCGTGGGCGATCTTCTACAACCAGGGGCAGGTGTGCACCGCGGCGTCGCGCCTGTTGGTCCACCGCGACATCAAGTCCGACTTCGTCGAGCGCGTGGTCGCGATCGCCAAAACGATTGTGCCGGGCGATCCGCTCGATCCGGCGACGCGCTTTGGAGCGATGATCAGCGAAGCCCAAATGAAGGTCGCGCTGGGCTATATCGCAACGGCCGAGCGCGAGGGCGCACAGCGGCTGCTCGGCGGCGCGCGCACGCGGCAGGACAGCGGCGGCTATTTCGTCGAGCCGACGATCTTCGATGGGGTTGCAACCACGACAACCCTGGCGCGCGAGGAAGTGTTCGGCCCGGTGCTGGGGATCATCGAGTTTGGCGATGACGAGGAGGCCTACGCGATCGCCAACGACACCGTCTACGGCCTTGCCGCCGGGGTGTGGACGGCCAACCTCAATCGAGCCCACGCCGCCGCTCGGCGCTTGAAAGCCGGGCTGGTGTGGGTCAACGGCTGGGATGCGTGCGATATCACAATGCCGTTCGGCGGCTTCAAGCAATCCGGATTCGGGCGCGATCGGAGCCTCCACGCAATGGCCAAATATGCCGATTTGAAAGCGATCAGTTTCACGCTGGGTGAGCCATGAGCGGGTTCGGCGCCGA
>JBDSGH010000197.1:0-3864 GCA_039919095.1 Sphingomicrobium sp.
AGCCGCGAGGTGCGCGCCCTCGCCCGGCTCGGCATCGCCGACCCCTATTGGTTGCCCGGCTGATGGCGACCCAGCACGACGACGGCGGTTCGCGGCTGTGGCGCGGAATGCGCGCGCTGATTTTCGGTGACGACGGCGAAACCAGCCTGCGAGACCAGATCGAGGAAGCGATTGACGAAGCCGAGACCTCGCACACCGTGTCGGGCGATCTCTCGCCGCTCGAACGGCAGATGCTGCGCAACCTGCTGCAGTTTGGCGACCGCACCGCCGGCGACATCTGCGTCACGCGCGGCGACATCATGGCGGTGCCGTCGACCATCACCTTCGATGAGCTGATCCACGCCTTTGCCGACGCCGGCCACAGCCGCTTGCCGGTGTCGGGCGAAAGCCTCGACGACATCGTCGGCATGTATCACATCAAGGACGTCTTCATTGCCCGGGTCGATGAAACCCGTGACCGCTCGCCGTCGGCGTTGATGCGCACACCGCTGTTCGTGCCCGAATCGATGGGCGTGATCGACCTTCTGGCGCGGATGCGCGCCGACCACATCCACCTCGCCATCGTCGTCGACGAATTCGGCGGGACCGAGGGGCTGGTGACGATCGAGGATGTGGTCGAGGAGATCGTCGGCGAGATCGAGGACGAGCATGACGAGGAGCAGGACGGTAAGCTGACCATGCTCGACGACGGGCTGTGGGAGGCCGATGCGCGGCTCGAGCTCGAGGAGCTCAACGCCACCGTCGATGCCCGCCTGACCGCCGAGGAAGGCGAGATCGACACCATCGGCGGGCTGGTCTTCCTGCTTGCCGGGCGCATCCTGCAACCCGGCGAATCAGTCGTTCACCCGTCCGGCTGGCGGCTCGAAAGCATCGATTCGGACAGCCGCCGGATTCGCCGGATCCGGCTCCACGCACCCGACGCCGCGACCTGATCGGGCGGTTAGCCGGTCGCGAACAAATTGGCCGGGTCGGCCATGGCCTTGAATTCGAGCGCATTGCCGGCGGGATCGAGCAGGAACATCGTCGCCTGCTCGCCCGGCTCGCCGGCGAAACGCACGGTCGGCGGGATGACGAAGGCGGTGCCGGCGGCCTTGAGCCGCTCGGCCAGCGCGGTCCACTGGGCCATTTCCAGCACCAGCCCGAAATGCGGCACCGGCACGTCCTCGCCATCGACCGCGTTGCTTGCCGCGCGGCGCGGCGCATCGGGCGCGAGGTGAGCGACGATCTGGTGGCCGTGGAGGTCGAAGTCGATCCAGCGCTCCGAGCTGCGGCCCTCGGGGCAGCCAAGCGTGCGCCCATAAAACTCGCGCGCGGCGGTGAGGTCGTCGACCGGAAAGGCCAAGTGGAACGGCGGCAGGCTCATGCCCCACTTGTGTCACCGCGAGGCCGGCCAAGGCAAGGGTCGACCGACGCACCCTTGCGGGAAACGACCTAGCGCGACTTGTCGGCGAGATTGTCGAACACCGCGGGATGAATCGACCGGCGGAACTCGACCCCGGCGGTGAAGCCCTTGACCCAGCAGATTACTCCTTCGAGCATATCCATGCCCTCGAACTTGACATAGATCTGGTCGCCCAGCGCGATGCGGTCGATCAGCTCGATCTTGCACCCGTCGGGGGAGGCGTCGAACACCCGCACGCGGTGGTTGGCCCGCCCCGCCCGGCGCAGGGTCACGTCCGCGGTCAGCTCGACCCGGGCGTTTTTGCGCGGCGTTCGCCGGCCGTGGTTAAGGTACAGCACGACCACCGAGCGCTGGGCATGACCGAACACACTATCCTCGCGCCGGCGCTCGACGCTCAACAGATAATCGGCCGCGATCGGCGGCAAGGCATGGCCGAGGTCGGACGCAAGCTCGGTCGACATGGCCTCGATTGCGTCCCACTCGACGACCGGCTCTTCCTCCTTCGCCAGGATCTCGCCCAGGCGGCGCTTCAACTCCTCGGTATTCATCGGGGCGCGGCTCTCTGCATGTCGCTCGGTCATGCAGACGAGCATCGTGGTCGGGCAGATACGCGCGCAGCAGCATTTGGATGCACGGAAGTGATTGTTTTTTAGGCCATTCTGAATGCCGGGAAAGCGCGCCGCGAGCAGCGCAGCGATCGGTTCGCATCGACCAGCGACCCGCGTTTGTGGATTGCGTCGCCGCGTCGTCCCCGCAATGACATCACCGCATGAAGCATTTTTCCCACGCCGCACTGCTCGGCGCGATCACCGCTTTCGCGTTCCAGCCGGTCGACTTCTGGCCGCTGCTGCCGATCGCCTTCGCCGCTTTGTGCGAGCTGATCGCGCGCGCTCCGACCCTGCGCCGCGCGCTCGCGCTCGGCTGGGGGTTCGGCTTTTTCCAGTTCGTCATCGCGCTCAACTGGATCGCGACCTCATTCACCTACCAGTCCAACATGCCGGCGTGGCTCGGCTGGGTCGCGGTGGTGCTGGTCGCGCTTTACCTCGCGATCTACCCGGCGCTTGCGACCGGCCTCGCGTGGCGCCTGGGTCGGCGCGGCGAAGTGCCGCTGCTGCTCGCTTTGGCGGGAAGCTGGGCGCTGACCGAATGGCTGCGCGCGGGGATGTTCACTGGCTTTGCCTGGAACCCCGCCGGAGTGATCCTCGCCAGCACGCCGCTGATCTCGATCGGCGCGCTGATAGGAACCTACGGCCTGTCGCTACTGGTGGTGCTGCTCGGCGGCGTCCTGTGGCTCGAGATCCGGCGCAAATATCTGCCGGGCGTTGCGATTCTGGCCGCGACCCTGTTGCTGTGGGCGCTGCCGGGATCGCGCGTGCCGGACTCGCAATTGGCGATCAAGCCGGTGCGGATCGTCCAGCCGGACATCGGCCAGCACGATAAGTGGCGGCCAGAATTCGACGAGGAAGCGGCGCGGCGGCTGGCGGTGCTGTCGGCCCCGCGCCACGCCGACGGCGGATCGCGCTTGCTGTTCTGGCCCGAGGCGGCGGTAACCCGGCCGCTGTCGGACAGCCGCCCGCAATATCAGGCGATGGCCGCGTTCGAGCGCAGCCGCGTCGCCACCCTGCTCCAGCCGGGCGACCTGCTGCTGACCGGTGGCATCGGAGTGACCGCCAGCGACGGCCAAATCGTCGACGGCGCGACCAACAGCATCTTCGTGATCGACCCCGCCGGGCGCATCGTCAGCCGCTATCACAAGGCCCATTTGCTGCCGTTCGGCGAATATCTGCCGCTGCGCCCGTTGCTGTCGGCGGTCGGCATGTCGCGCTTTGCGCCGGGCGACCTCGACTTCGCGGCGGGCCCGGGGCCGCGGACGATCGACCTTGGCCATCCGTGGGGCCGGGTTGGCATGCAATTGTGCTACGAAATCATCTTCTCGGGCGAGGTGGTCGACCGCAACAACCGGCCCGATTTCATCTTCAACCCTTCGAACGACGCCTGGTTCGGCCGCTGGGGCCCGCCGCAGCACCTTGCCCAGGCGCGGCTGCGCGCGGCCGAGGAAGGGCTGCCGCTGCTGCGCTCGACCCCGACCGGCATCAGCGCCGTGATCGACGCCCGCGGCGCGGTGGTCGGATCGCTGGCGTGGCGCACCGCCGGCGTGATCGACAGCGTGCTGCCGCCGCCGGCGATCGCCACTCCGTTGTTCGGGCGCTTCGGCAACATCATCCCGCTGCTTCTCGCGCTGGCGTTGATGATCGCCGCCATTGCCCTTCCCACGGGGCAACGCTATCGGCGCACATAAGGATTTCCTTATATCGTAAATTCGGCTGTCCAGCCTCCCGAACATCAGGACCTACTCGCCCAATGCGCAGCAATTACCTCTTCACGTCCGAGTCTGTTTCCGAAGGCCATCCGGACAAGGTCGCGGACCAGATCAGCGATGCGATCATCGACCTGTTCCTGTC
>JBDSGH010000198.1:0-2947 GCA_039919095.1 Sphingomicrobium sp.
GACGCTGCTGCTGTTGGGAGCGCTGGTCAGCGCGCTGATCGTCGCCGGCGTGTCGTTCTGGCTTGGTGCGCGCAACGCCACCGAGGCCGAGCAGAGCGCCCGCCCGGCCGAGGCGGCACCGGCCACGATCAAGCTGCCGCCGCCGCTGCCGGCGGTCGAGCAGCCGCGTGCCGATGAGGTCGTACCGGCGCCGGTCCCGATCGTCCGCCCGCTGCCCGAGCCGACCGTCCGCATCGCCGCCCCCCAACCCGAGCGCAAGGCGCGGCCGGCACCGGCGGCCGAGCCGGACACGGCGGCCATGACCGAAGCCGCTCCGCCGGCCAACGCCGCGCCGAGCCCGTCAGTCGTGGCCAAGACCGTCGCGGCCAAGCCAGCCGTGGCCAAGTCTGGCCCGATGCGGCTGTGGCCGGCGATGGTCTCGGACGGCGCCAACGGCCGGGTGGTGCGGATCGGCGCCTACGGCAGCCGGCTCAACGCCAAGAAAGGCTGGAAGCAGATCATCAGCCGCTACCCCGGCATGCGCCGCTTAAAGGCGGTGGTCGCGCCGGTCCCGGCGCCGCGCACCGGCCGGACCTATTACCGGCTCCAGTTCGGAACCACCTCGCAGGCCCATTCCGAAGTGCTGTGCCAGCGCATGCGCGCGATCCGCAAGACCTGCGCGGTGGTCGGATTGCCCGACCGCCCGGCGCCGGGCAGGGCAGGGGCGCGGCGATGAGCGACAGCCGCTCGACCTATGAGGACGGCCAATTGCCGTGGCTCGAAGCGGTCGACGACGAGGACGGCCCGCGCGGCGTGTCCGGGCGCAAGATGCTGGCCGCGCTGCTCGTCGTGCTGGTCGCCGCAGCGGTCGTCGCCGGCACCTTTTTCTATCTCGGGCGGCAGGACCCGGTCGGGATCGGCGCGCCCGAGCTGATCCGCGCCGCGCCCGGCCCGTACAAGGTCAAGCCGACCGATCCCGGCGGGCTCGATATCGCGGGCGAAAGCGAGACTGCCTTCCAGACCAGCGCGGGCGAGGATAGCGACGCCCAGCTTGACCTCAACGCGATGGCCGAGGAGCCGGTCGCGCGCCCGCCCAAGCCGGAGCCGCAAGCGCCGCCCAAGCGAATCCCGCCGGGCGAAACCAAGGTGCCGGTCGCCGACAAGCCGGCGCCAACTCCCCCGCCGCCGAGCGCGGGTTCGGGCAGCGTCATCCAGCTCGGCGCCTACAAGAATGCGGCGCAGGCCGAACGGGCGTGGACCGCTCTGTCGTCGCGCTTCCCGACCGTGGCCGGGATGACCAAGCTGGTGGTGCCGTTCACCGGCGGGTTCCGGCTGCGCGCCGGGGCGACCTCGCCGGCCGAAGCCAAGCAGGCCTGCCAGGCACTGCGGGTGGCCGGCGAAAACTGCTTCGTGGCCAATTAGGAGCGCTCATGCGGGCGGCGATCTACGGACTGGCAGGGCTCGAGCTGACGCCCGACGAGCGCGCTTTCTTCACTGAGGCCGATGCCGCCGGCTACATCCTGTTCAGGCGCAATTGCGCCGACCAGGACCAATTGCTGCGCCTGACCGACGATTTGCGCGAACTCACCGGCCGGCCCGATTTGCCGATCCTGATCGACCAGGAAGGCGGGCGGGTGGCGCGGATGCGGCCGCCCAACTGGCCGGCGTTCCCTGCCGCCGAAGCGTTCGCGCGGCTTTATCAAGCGGCGCCGTCTTCGGCGATCGAAGCGGCGCGGTCGAACGCCCGGGCAATCGCGCTGACGCTCAAATCGTGCGGCATCAACGTCAATTGCCTGCCGCTGCTCGACGTCCGCCAGGAAGGCGCCACCGACATCATCGGCGACCGCGCTCTGGGTTCGGAACCGATGCAGGTCGCGGCGCTCGGCCGGGCAGTGCTCGACGGCATGGCCTCGGCCGGGGTGGTCGGGGTGATCAAGCACATCCCGGGCCACGGTCGCGCGCTGGCCGACAGCCACAAGGAGCTGCCGATCGTCACCGCCACCGCCGAAGAGCTGGAGAGCGACCTCGAGCCGTTCGAGCGGCTGCGCGCGGCGCCGATGGGGATGACCGCCCACGTGGTCTATACCGCTTGGGACACCGAGCGGCCGGCCAGCCTGTCGCCGACCGTGATCCACGACATCATCCGCGGCCGCATCGGTTTTGAAGGCTGGCTGATGAGCGACGACCTCGGGATGGAAGCGCTGACCGGCGATTTCGGCAGCCGCGCGGCCGGCGTGGTCGCGGCCGGCTGCGACGTCGCGCTGCACTGCTCGGGCAAGTTCGACGAGATGGTCGCGGTCGCGTCGGAGGTGCCGGCGATGTCGGACGACGGCGAAGCGCGCCTCGCGCGGGCAATGGCGACCGTACTCGCCGCCGACGACGGCGCCGACTTCGCCGACGCAGTGGCCAAACGGGACGCGCTGCTAGCTTTGGTCTGATTCAAACTCCGTTCGTCCTGAGCTTGTCGAAGGACTGTCCTTGATTGTTTGCGTCGCGAGCGAAGGGCAGGGCTTCGACAGGCTCAGCACGAACGGTTAGAGAAAAGCCCAATGGACCCCGAGATCTTCTTCCAGCCGACTGCCGCGGAGGATGAGCTGACGCTCAACATCGACGGTTGGGAAGGCCCGCTCGACCTTCTGCTGACCCTGGCGCGGGCGCAGAAGGTCGATCTCGGCGCGATCTCGATCCTCGAGCTGGTCGAGCAATATCTGGTCTACATTTCGGAGGCGCGGGCGCTCAAGCTCGAGATCGCCGCCGACTATCTCGTGATGGCGGCATGGCTCGCCTACCTCAAATCGTGCCTGCTGCTGCCCAAGGATCCCGAGGCCGACCCGAGCGCCGAGGAGATCGCGCTGCGGCTGCAAATGCGGCTCCAGCGGCTCGACGCAATGCGCGACGCCGGGGCGCGGTTGATGGGCCGCGACCGCATCGGCCGCGACGTGTTCGCGCGCGGCGCGCCCGAAGGCCT
>JBDSGH010000199.1:0-3198 GCA_039919095.1 Sphingomicrobium sp.
GTCGAGACGAAGAAATCGCGGCAGCCGGCCTCGCCCAGCGCAGCCAGCGCTTCGCGCGCGCCAAGCCCGTAGCCGTCGGCCTTGATCGCCGCCCCGCACGCGCTTCCGGCGCGCTCGGCCAGCCAGCGCCAGTTATGCTGGAGCGCGGCGCGATCGAGCGTCAGTCGGAGCGGGCGGTGCATGGACGGCGCACTAGCCGCCCGGCTGTTGCTCGTCGAGGCGCGCCTTGGCCTGCTCCCAATTGCGGCCGTCGAACCAGTCGACGATCAGTTCGGGCTGCTCGTCGAGCGTGCTTGCATTGACGCTCCACGAGTCCGGGTGCGAGCGCGGCTGGTAGAAGCTTTTCACCCCGCAGTGCGAGCAGAACAGATGCTCGGCGAGGCCCGTGCCGAAGCGATAGCTGGCCAGCGCCTCCGCCCCTTGTTCGAGCGTGAAGTCGCCGTGCGGGACCATGATGTGGACGAAACCGGTCATCCGGCAGATCAAGCAGTTGCAGTCGAGCGCCGGCACCGGCGGGTTCGGCAGATGCGCGGTGAAGCGAATCGCGCCGCAATGGCAGCCACCGCTGACCTCGATTCCCTTCGCCTTGGTCATTGGCCAAAGCTAAAGCGGCGATGCGGCGTGAACAAGTGGAACGGCGCCGAGGGGAGTTGGCGCCGTTCCGGGGGAATCGGGGGTTCAGCGTACGGCGGTGACCGCGATCAGGCCATCGCGATCGGCGGCGGCGAGCACCGCGTCGCGCTGGCCCTTGGCCTTGGCGAGCGTCTCGTCGCGGCATTTGCGCACCTCGTTCTTGCCTTCGAGGTCGACGTCCGAAGCGATCCCGCACACTTCGCGGGCGGCGTTGGCGAGGCGCTGGTCGAGCCGCCGCTGGCCGTCGCTGCTGGCAAGATCGAGATCGGCAGTGCGCACCAGGCTGACGTTGAGTGCAGCCGGCGCGGCCGGGGTTTCAGCGGCCAGGGCGGGCGCGGCCTTGATCGCGACGGTGGTGATCAGCGCCGACGTCAGGACGATAGTGATGGCTTTTTTCATGGTCGTTGCCTCCTGTTAGAGGGCCGGTGTTGACCGGCGCGACCATCCAATTAGTCCCAATCTGCAACCAATGTGAGCAACGATGTTGCGCACCCGTTCTGCAATAATGCAGAATAGGCGCGATGCTCGACTGGAACGACCTGCGCTATTTCCTCGCCGTCGCCCGCGACGGCAGTACGCTCGCGGCCGGCCGCGCGCTGCGGGTCAGCCAGACCACCGTCGCCCGCCGCATCGCCGCGCTCGAGCAAGCGGTCGGGCTGACCGTGTTCGAAAAGCGCCCGGCGGGCTACGCGCTGACCCCGGCTGGCGCCGAATTGGTAGCTCATGCCGAGGCGGTCGAGGCGGCAGCGCAGAAGTTCGACAGCGCCGCATCGGCCAGCAGCCGCGAGGTCGGCGGCAACGTCCGCATCACTACCGAGGAAGTGCTGGCGATGACGGTGCTGGCGCCGCTGCTGCGCGAGCTTCACGACCTCCACCCCGGCATCCAGATCGACATCGACAGCGCCCAGACAATCCGCGACCTCGGCGCCGGCGAGGCCGACATCGCTTTGCGCAGCACGAGCAATCCGCAGCCCGCCGGAGTGGTCGGCCGGGCGCTCTGCAAGGACGATTGGACGCTCTATTGCAGCCGCGATTATGCCGCCCGCCACGGCGTCCCCAAGACCAAGGCCGACCTCAAGCACCACGCGCTGGTCGGCGGCGGCGGCGGCAATCTGTGGCGCGCTTATTCGGCCTGGATCAAGGAATTGGGGCTCGAAGACCAGGTCGCGGTCCAGCACGGCTCGTCGGCCGGGCTGCTGTCGGGCGTGCGCTCGGGGTTCGGCATCGCAGTACTGCCGTGTATGGTCGGCGACGGCGATCCAGACCTGATCCGCTGCCTGCCGCCGCGCGACAATCACGGCCGCGTGCTGTGGCTACTGACCCACGAGCGCGTCCGCCACGCGCCGCGGGTCCGGACCGTGATCGATTTCCTCTACGAACGGCTCAAGCGGCTGGTCGCCGAGCTCAAGCTGGCGACCTGATCAGCCGCCGACCGGACCGCCACGCCAGTCCGGCATCGGCCGCTCCCCGATCGCCACCGCGACCGCCGCCCGAGCCAGCAGCCGGGTCGAATCGAGCACCGGCAGCGGGCTGTCCTGCGGCCGCACCAGCAACGGAATTTCGGTGCACACCAGCGCCACCGCATCGCAGCCGGCCGCCGCCAGGCTTTCGATTACCTCGACATAGCGCGCGCGCGCCGCATCGCTGAACACGCCGAGGCACAGCTCGTTCATGATGATCGCGTGGACGTCCTTGCGCTGGGCCTCGTCGGGGATCGCAAAATCGAGCCCGCGCCGGCCGAGCGCGCCGCGATAAACCGGCCCGCCCATGGTCCATTCGGTGGCAAGGATGCCGATCTTGCGCCGGCCGTCGCGCGCCGCCTGGTCGGCGACCACTTCGGCGATGTTGAGGCCGGGGATGGGGAACGGCGCGCCCGGCGCTTCGAGCGCGATGTGCGCGCTATTGTCCGGGCAGATGAAGAAATCCGCACCGGCCGCGGAGAGCTTCTGCGCGTCGGTGATGAACATCCCGCGCAGCTCGGCCAGGTCGCCCCGCGCCCACGCATCGAGCATATGGTCCATCGCGACCCCGGTCAGGGTGATCTCCGGATGGCGGTGCGGTCCAAGCCGCCGCACCCCCTCCATGCATGCCTCGTGGTAACATAGCGTCGCGCCCTCGAAGCTGTGCGACAGGATCCCGATATGCAGCATCGGGGCCCCGCTCACTCGACCGTCACCGACTTCGCCAGGTTGCGCGGCTGGTCGAGGTCGGTGCCTTTGAGCACCGCGACATGGTACGCCAGCAACTGCACCGGCACGGCGTAGACCAGCGGCGCAATGAGCGGGTGGACTTCGGGCATCTCGATCGTCGCCATGCAGCCCTCGCCGGCCAGCGCGATGCCCTTGGCGTCGCTGATCAGCACGATCTTGCCGCCGCGCGCGCGCACCTCCTGCATGTTGCTGACGGTCTTCTCGAACAACGGCCCGGACGGCGCCAGCACGATCACCGGCACCGTTTCGTCGATCAGCGCGATCGGCCCGTGCTTCATTTCGCCCGCCGCATAGCCCTCGGCGTGGATGTAACTGATTTCCTTGAGCTTCAGCGCCCCTTCGAGCGCCATCGCAT
>JBDSGH010000200.1:0-7412 GCA_039919095.1 Sphingomicrobium sp.
ATGTTTTCGAGATTGACCTGCGCTTCGACCCCGCGAGCCACCTTGTAGAAGGCAGCACCGTCGATGCGGGCGTAGCCGGGCAGCTTCACCGTGTTGCCAATCGAGGTGAAGGACTTGGAGCGGGCAATGACGCCCAGGCCAAGGCCAAGCGATCTCGAGACGTCGTAGCGATTCCACAAGGAGAAGGTGTGGCGCGGTACCAGCGGCACTTCGCAATCCCCGGCCGGGCAAGCTTGCGTCGCCTTGGTGACCCTGGCCTGCTGCCAGGCATAGCCAGCCGAAATCTGCCAGCGATCGCTGACGCTGCGTTCCAGGCCAAGTTCGAAGCCGCGGCTGCGCTGGGCGCCGGTCAGCACCGTCACTGCCGGGTTCAACGGGTCGGTGGCCCGCGTGTTGGTGCGGTCGAGCCGATAGATCGCCGCCGTTGCAAGAAGCCCGGCGATCGGCTCCCACTTCGCGCCAAGCTCGTAATTGTCGAACCGCTCCGGCTGCAGCGCTTCGGTGGTCGGAGTCAGGCCGCCGAACTGGTCGCCGGACTGCGGCAAATAGGAGCGGCCGTAGTTCGCGTAGAGCGACAGGTTGGGCATCGGCTTGAAAATCAGTCCCAGGCGGGGCGAGATCAATTCATCCTTGCGGCTAAACTCATTGCCCACGCCATGGAGGTCGTCGACTTTCAGCTTGAAGCTGTCGAAGCGCAGCCCAGCGACGATTTCGAATATCGGCGACAAACGGATCTGGTCCTGAATGTAGGCCGCCGCGACGGTCGCCCGGGTGCGGTTATTGGCGTCGCTGCCGGCGTTGGCGAAGGTGACAGCGACGTCGACCGTTGGATCGTCCAGCCCGACGACGTTCTGACCCGGCGCGAAAATACCCGTTTCCCGGAAGTTACGGGATTTCTGGCGACCGACTTCGAAGCCCGCCAGCAACGTCTGGTCGATGCCGCCGAGTTTGCCGGTCCAGATGAGATCGGTCTGACTGAACAGGTTCCGGCGCTTGGTGGCGTTGTGGTACGCCCCCAGTGTGACCAGCCGCGACCCTTCGTTGAGATCGACCGGATAAATATTCTGATAGAACTTGCCATAGTCTCCGTAGAGAGTTCGGTTGCGTAGCGTCAGCGCATCGCTGAACTGATGCTCGATCGCGATCGTGCCGACATGGACATCTGCCTTGGCAAAGCTTTTGTCCGGATCGCCGAAAAAGACGCTGTCGAAGCCTGCGAGCGGCGCATTGCCGTCCGCTGGAATGCCGCGGTCGGCGGTGCGCCGGTCGTGGAAATACTCGTATGACAGGTCGATCCGCGTATCACTGCCGACTTGCACGCCGACGACCGGGTTGACCGCATAGCGCTTGAGATCGAAATGCTGGCGAAAGCTCTCGCCCTTTTCATAAACCCCGTTGAGCCGCAGTCCGGCGCCGCTGCCGAGGGGTTGGTCGACGTCGCCGGTCAGCCGCACACCGCCTTCGCTGTCGCCGGCACCTGAGAATTCGCGATATGGCTTGAAACTCGATCGCTTGGTGACTCGGTTGAGTATCCCGCCGCCACCGCCGCGCCCGAAGATCATTGCGTTCGAACCGCGCAAAACCTCGATCCGCTCGACATTATAGAAATCGCGGAAATATTGGACGTCGTCGCGGATGCCGTCGACGAAGAAATCGGCGGTGCTGTTGTTGCCTCTTAGGACGATGGTGTCGCGATTACCCTCGCCGCTGCCGAACGAGGCGCCGGGGACATACAGCATGACGTCGGCGATCGAGCGCAGATCCTGATCTTCGATCTGGCTTTCGGAAATGACCGTCAGCGCCTGGGGAATGTCCTTGATGTCGGTGTCGGTCTTGGTCGCCGTGCTGGTCGAGCGCACGCCATGTTCAATGCGCTGGCCGGTGACGACGATGACTTCGCTGGCGTCGGCCAGTTCGGCGCCATCTACCGTCCCGGTGTCAGCGAGTGCGGGCGTCGCGCTGGCGAACAGCGCGACGACGATCGAAGAGGTGCTGGTGAATGCCATGATTGGCGGGACTATCGTTAATGATAGTCATTCGCAATAGCAGAATCATTCCGCCGCCAATAAGGTCGCCGCGCTGAGATCGACCGACACCAGCCGGCTGATGCCCTTTTCGATCATGGTCACGCCGTAGAGCCGGTGCATGCGGCTCATCGTCACCGCATTGTGGGTGACGATCAGATAGCGCGTGTCGGTTTCCTGGGTCATCCGCTCGAGCAGGTCGCAGAAGCGCTCGACATTGGCGTCGTCCAATGGCGCGTCGACCTCGTCCAGCACGCAGATCGGCGCCGGGTTGGTCAGGAACAAAGCGAAGATCAATGCGATCGCGGTCAGTGCCTGCTCGCCGCCCGACAGCAGAGTCAGCGCCGACAGCCGTTTGCCCGGCGGCTGGGCCATGATCTCCAGCCCGGCCTCGAGCGGGTCGTCGCTCTCGACCAGTTCGAGATGGGCCTGGCCGCCGTCGAACAGCGTCCGGAACAGGCTGCGGAAATGGCCGTCGACCTGTTCGTAGGCGGCGAGCAATCGCACCCGGCCTTCGCGGTTGAGGCTGCCGATCGAGCCGCGCAGGCGGTGGATCGCCTGGGTCAATTCCTCAGCCTCGGCGGCGCCGCTGGTGCGCGAGGCATCGATCTCGGCCAACTCCTGCTCCGCGACGAGGTTGACCGGGCCAAGCCGCTCGCGGTCGGCGGTCAGGCGCTCGAGCTGGGCAGACTCGGCGTCGGGATCGCGCACTTCGTCGGGCGCGAAGCCGAGCTTCTCGGGCAGCCGCTGCGGCACGCATTCAAACCGCTCGACGCAGATCCGTGCATATTCGGCGCTGCGCGCCTGCTGCGCTTCAGCCCGCGCACTGGCGGCGGCACGGGTTTCGCGCGCGGCGCTCATTGCCTCGCTGCCGCGGGCGACGACGTCCGACGCCTCGGCCACGCCGCGCTCGGCCTGCTGCTCAGCCGAGACGGCGGCGGAAACGGTCGACTGGTTGCCGGCGATGGCCTGCTCGAGCTCGGCGATATTGCGCTCGCGGCGGTCGGGATCGTCCTCCAGCGAAGCGCGCTCGGTCGCCTGGGCCTTCTGCCGCTCGACCGCTTGCAGCAGGCGCTGCTCGGCATCGCTTTGGCGCTTGCGCCATTCGCTCTGTTCGCGGCTGGCAGCACCGACCCGTTCGCGGTCGGCAGCGCTCTCGCGCGCCCGAGTGGCGGCTTCAGCGCGCTTGTCGGCAACCGCTTCGGCGGCTTGGCCGGCGCTCGCTCTCGCGCCTTCCAGCTCCTGCTCGAGCGCGGCCGGGTCGGGCAGCGTGGCAAGCGCGTGCTCAGCGGCGCGCAAGGCCTCGGCGGCGGCTTCGATGACCGGCGCCAGGTCGGCCAGCCGCTGGCCGAGCGCGGTGCGCTGCGCCTCGAGCCGTTCGAGCGCGGCAGCGGCGGCATCGCCGGCGCGGACGGCGTCGCGCGCCTCCTGCTCGGCGGCGGTCGCAGCAACCCGCGCGGCATCGGCGAGGGTGCGGAAATGCTCGACCTCGGCGACCGCCGAATCGCGTTCCTGCGCAGCGTCTGCCAGTGCCTGGTCGAGTGCCGGAAGGTCGCGCGCCAGCTCGGCCAAGCGATTGGCGCGGATCAAGCGTTCGGCCGCCGCGGCACCGCCGCCGACCGAGACGAAACCGTCCCAGCGGCGCAGCTGGCCGTCGCGCGTGACCAGCCGCTGGCCGAGGCCAAGCGCCTGCCCAAGGTCCTCGTCGCAAACCCCGATCTGGCGCAGTCGCCGCTCGAGCTCGGGCGGGGCGCGAACGTGGTCGGCGAGCGGCACCAGCCCGTCGGCCAGGCGCGGGTCGCCGAGCGCTGTGGCACTACCCTGCCAGCGGCGCGGGCCATCGCCGCCGATTGCCGCGTCCATGTCTTCGCCCAACGCCGCGGCCAGGGCGCGCTCATAACCCGGGTCGGCGGCGAGGCTGGCGATCGCGCCGCCGCCGCTCTGGTCGAGCGCGCGGGCCAGCGCGTCATGTTCTGAGCGCGCCGCAGCGCAGGTCGCGCGCGCCGCTGCAAGCCCGCTCTCGGCGGCATCGCGGCGATCCGCCGCGGCGGCCCGTCCCTGCTCAGCCTCGACCCGCTTTGAATCGGCCTCGGCCAGCGCCCGTGCGGCCGCTTCGGCCCGCGCGTTGGCGGCATCGCGCGCCGCGGCCTGGTCGGCTCCGTCGCCAAGTTCGTCGACCTGGTCGGCCAGCCGCTGGCACTCGTGCTCGGTGCGCGCGACCTGGGCTTGGGCGGCTTCGAGCGCGGCTTCGCCGACCCGCCGCTCGGCGCGCATCGCCGCCTGGCGCGCGAGCAGTTCGGCCAGCGCCGCTTCGGCCTCGCGCGACTTGGCTTCGGCCTGGCCGAGATCGGTCGAGATCCGGGTCGCGATCGCTTCGGAATCGATCAGCCGTTGCTCGATCAGCCCGCGCTCCTGGTCGAGCTGGGCGATGGCTCGGGCGGCGTCCCCCTGCAGTTCCTGTTCGCGGACAATGTCGGCGGCGAGCGACTGATCGAGCCGGGCCAATTCTTCGAGGCGGCGGACGATGGTGTCGCGCTGCGCCCGAGCGGAGGCCAGTTGGTGGGCGAGGTTAAGCGCCGCGTCGCGCGCTTCGCCAAGCTCGCGGCGGCGCCGGCCGAGCAGCTGGTTGGCCTGCTCGTGGCTGTGCTGCGCGTTGGCGACGACGGTCTGGAATGTCGTGACCTGGTCGCCGGCCGCCGCCGCCTCGCGGTTGGCGCTGTCGGCGGCGTGATCGGCTTCGGCCCAGCGGGCATGGACCAGCCGCGCCTCGACGCTGCGGATCTTGTCGCTCAGCTGGCGGTAGCGCTCGGCCGCGCGCGCCTGGCGCCGCAGCGCACCGGCGCGGGCGTCCTGCTCGGCGAGGATCTCGCCCAGCCGCGCCAGATTGGCTTCGGTCGCGCGCAATTTCTGCTCGGCGTCCTTGCGCCGCGCGTGAAGCCCGGAAATGCCGGCCGCTTCCTCGAGCATCTGGCGACGCTCGGTCGGCTTGGCGGCGATGACCGAGCCGATCCGGCCCTGGCTGACCAGCGCCGGCGAATGGGCGCCGGTGGCGGCGTCGGCGAACAGCAAGGCAACGTCCTTGGCGCGGACGTCGCGGCCGTCGATCCGATAAGCCGAGCCGGCGCCGCGATCGATCCGCCGGGTGACCTCGGTCTCCTCGGGCCCGGCGGCGCCGTCCGGTGAGTCGCGCTCGACCAGGATCGAGACCTCGGCGAAATCGCGCGGCGGGCGGGTCGCCGTGCCGGCGAAGATGACGTCGTCCATGCCGCCGCCGCGCAGGCTCTTCGGGCTGCCCTCGCCCATCGCCCAGCGGATCGCTTCCAACAAGTTGGACTTGCCGCAGCCATTAGGGCCGACGATCCCGGTCAGCCCGGGTTCGACACGCAGCTCCGACGGCTCGACGAAGCTCTTAAAGCCGCTGAGCTTCAGCCGCCGGATCTTCACCGCTGGGCCCCCTTCAAGCGCGCCTGGACGATCGCTCGATTAGCCGCCGAGCGCCTTGCGGAGCTCCGGTTCGAGCACCTTCCAGGTCGCGCCCTTGACCAACTCGCCGTTGACGATGAACGTCGGCGTTCCCTGGAAATCCGGATATTGCGCGGTCGCGTCGCTGTTCATCTGGACCAGCCGATTGACCTCGGTTTCGTTGGTCAGGCAGGTCTGGCTCTTGGCCGACGGGACGCCGCGCATCGCCGCCCATTGCTGGAAGCCGGCGAGCTTGGCGAGCTCGACGAACTGGCGGTTGGGCGGAAGATTGCTGATCGCCTGGGCCTGCGCCGGCGGCACCGTCTGGAGCTTGGCGACCCAGTTCGGCTGGTCCTTGTACATCGCGCGGGTCAGCGGGAAGAAGCTCTTGGCGCCATTGCAGCGGGCGACCAGCGAGCCGGCCAGATCATAAGGATCGCGGACATAGTTGCGGAACTCGTAATTGACCTGGCCCGCCTTGACATATTTGTTGATCAGCGTCGGCACGCCGGTCTCGTCGAATTCGCGACAGTGGGGGCAGGTCATCGAGCCGTATTCGACCAGTTTGACCGCCGCCTTGGGGTTGCCCATCGCGAACCCGCCGGCGGTCGTTGCCGTAACCAGCTGGGTCCAGTCGCCACCCTTGGGCGGCTGAACCACCTTGGCCTTGACCGCGGACGCGCTGGCGCCGTTGCTCTTCTCGGCATTGCAGGCGGCGCTGGCGATGATCGCAGCAACCGCGATCAATAGGTAATTGGGCTTCATCACACTCATGCACTCCGGATGATGACGGGAACGGGACGGTCGTCGGGGTTTTCGACTGAAGGCGGGCCGCTGCTCGAGTCAAGCCGCGCGGCGAGCGATTCGAGGCAGGCACGCAGTTCGGGATCGGCGATCAGGCGCAGGCCTTCGCCCAATTCCTTGGGCACCGCGCGCGGCTCGGGCCGCTTGAACGGCGGCGGCGGCGCCGGCGGCCGGCCCTGGCGGAACACCACACGGTTGACCGCTTCATAGCCGAAAAAGCGATTGACCCGCTCGATGATCAGCGGCGTCAGATGCTGCATCAGCGGCGCATGGGCGCCTTCGACCAACAGGGTCAGCAGGCCGCCCGACTTGCACCCGGCGGGAAAACGGATCGATTCCGGCGACGACACCTTGGAGTAGCGTTCGCCGACAATCTCGCCCCAGCGACTGACGACCGCGCCCTGGATGAAGCCGAAGCGCTTGAACGCGGGCCCGCCGACCTTGCCGAGGATGTCGCCGGCCGAGCGCGCGCGGCCGCCGCGCGGAGCGTCGGCATCGGTGCGGGATCGAGGGGTCTTCGCCATCGCCGGCGACCATGCCATAGCCAGAGCGTGCCCGCCAATGCCGCAAATCGCGTGATCGCACATTATTGCACCAACGCCCGTTCGCTGCCGTGGCGCGCGCCGCCGGGCCAGCCGCCGCCGGATCCCTATCGGGTGTGGCTAAGCGAGGTCATGCTGCAGCAGACCACGGTTGCCGCGGTCGCCCCGCGGTTCGAGCGATTCGTGGCGCGCTGGCCGACCGTTACCGCGCTGGCTGCGGCGAGCGACGCCGAGATCCTCTCCGAATGGGCCGGGCTTGGTTATTACGCCCGCGCCCGCAATCTCATCGCCTGCGCCCGCCAGGTGGCGGCGGCGGGCAGCTTCCCAGCGAGCGAGGCCGATCTGCGCGCCCTGCCCGGCATCGGCGACTATACCGCGGCGGCGATCGCCGCGATCGCCTTCGGCCGCCGGGCGGTGGTGGTCGACACCAACGTCGCGCGGGTGGTGGCGCGGCTCCATGCGCTTGAACGGCCGAGCCGGAGCGAAATTCGCGCTTTGGTCGACCGGATGACACCGGCCACCGGGGCGGGCGATTTTGCGCAGGCGATGATGGATTTGGGCGCGACCATCTGCCGGCCCA
>JBDSGH010000201.1:0-18225 GCA_039919095.1 Sphingomicrobium sp.
ACTTCAAGCATGACCTGTTGCGCCGATCCGATCGACAGCAGGTTGACGACCTTGCCGGGAGCATAAGTCTCCGCGATCTGAACCGCGCGGTCGGCGGCGGGAGCGCTGCCGACGATGCCTTCAAGCACCACCGCGTCGTTGGAAATCCTGGCGCTGATCTGGTCGCTCGGCATCAGTTCGGACAGCTGGCGCTTGAGCGTCGTGACGTCGGGTCCGACCACCACATCGACCACCGCGATCAGCATGTTTGAGCGATCATAGAGCGTCAGGCTGGTGGTGCCGTTCTTCTTGCCCAGCACGTAGAGCGACTGGTTGGTCAGCGGAAGCACGTCGGCAATTTCGGGATTGCCGATGAGCGCTTTCGCATAGGGCCGGTCCGAGCGCAGGACTTGGCTCTTGTTGATCGGCACCACCAGCTCGCCGGCGTGAACGTCTTCGGCGACCGAGACGCCCGTGCTCTGAGCTGGCGCAGGAGCAGCGGCGGCCAGGGCCGTCAGCCCCGCCACCCCGATCAGCGCTGCGCGCTGCCATGCCTTACGAGCCATATTCCCCCACCTCGTAATTGTTACCCACCGTGCCGCGCACGACCTCGACGTTGTTGGAGCGAACCACCGGAGCGCGCACCACGGATTGCGCCCGCCGCGGGGCAACGAGGCGTCGCACCATGACTTGCGGCGCGGTGGCAGCAGGCGCCGACGTGCCGTAATAACTGTAGCGGAGATCGCTCAGGCTGACGGTCTGGACCCCTGGATTATTCTGCTCTTCGCCGGGCTTGCGCAGGATCAGGCTGAGCTGGCCAACCTGCTGCGCAAGCGCCAGCTTCTGAGCCTCAAGCGGGTTAACCTCGAGCGTCGCGGTGCGCGCTACGACCGGTTGGCCGTCGGCGCCCTTGGCGTTCTGATCGGTCGCGATGACCCGGACGTTCTGCAGCAGCACATCGGTTACCTGGGCATCGCTGTTGCCGACGGTGCGCGTGATGAGTACGTCGACGGCGTCGTTCGGCTGGACGAAACCAGCCACCCCGGACACGTCATTGATGCGGACGGCGGCGGCGCGCTTGCCATCGGGCAACAGCGCGGCGATCGAGGCGCCCTGGCCTTCGCCCGTGATCTTGTTGGCGAGAATGGGTTCGTTGACCTGCATTTGCCGCAGGACGACGCGGCGCTTGCCGCCGGTCAGGAGCTCGTCGAGGCTGCGGAAGCTACCCGACGGTATGCTGCCGGACGGGTAATCCGCGAAGCGGATCTTGTCGGGCGTGATTTCCACGCCGTATTCGAGCGGAACCGCGGCGACCGCGACTTTGATCATGCCCTGTGGCGCAGTTTCAGCGCGCTGTTCGGTGCGACTGAGAAAAATATTGGCGAAATAGACCGCAAGCAGTCCGAGAACGGCCGCAACCCCTAAAGCGATCAGTGTTTGCCGTCTCATGATCCGCGTGCCCCCCAGCCGATCTTAACATTCTGGATAATATGCCGATGTTATTCAAAACGAAAGGGCCGCCCTCGCGGGCGGCCCTTTGCTTATTACGGGCAATCAGCCGAAGTTGCAGTCGAACCCTTCGAGATACAATTCGAAGCAGTCGTCAGCGAATTGCCGATCGTCTTTCCGAGCGTCACCGAAGCAACCGCAATTGCGCCGCCGATGATCGCTAGGATCAGGGCATATTCGGCCGCCGAGGCGCCCGAATTGTCCCGAAGCATGCTAATGAAATTACGCATGTCTTCCTCCTTTTGAAATGACAATATCGCTTACGGACAGTCGGTCGACGTTGCAGTCGAACCCTTGGAAATGCAGTTCGATGCCTTGGTCAGCGAGTTGCCGATGGTCTTGCCCAGCGTCACCGATGCAACCGCAATTGCGCCGCCGATGATCGCGAGGATGAGCGCGTATTCGGCCGCCGAAGCGCCTGCGTCATCCTTGAGCATATGAATGAAAGTCTTCATGTCACACGTCCTTCTCTAAGCTAAGCACGCGCCTTTTTCCGCGTGCTTGTTCGGCCTTGCGAAGTTCGGAGTGGATGAAAGATCGCGATGCGACGGAGTCGGCCTGTCCAGGCCTGTAACCCGCGATCACTTGAACTGCCCCCGAGCTGCTCAGCTAACGAACGGCTGCGCTCGGGTTTACAGTTTGTCAACGCGCTTAGTAAACGCGAAATTAACGAAGTTTAATCGTCGTGGCGCCGCTAAGCATCTGTAATGGCTGTATGTTTTTTGGGTGCGCGGCTAATATGGCATTACCTGAATCTGGGCGTTTATGTCCCATTTTCGCACAGATTGTCACCAAAACGACACGCGATCGGTGCGACAAAGCAATGACTTACCGACGCATTCCAGCCCTTGTCCGGGGGAATCGGGGGATCAGGCTTCGACGCGGCCGCGGAAGGTGACGTTCACCCGCCGCGACAGCAGCAGATAGGGCAGCCAGATCCCGGCGCTGATCAGTACTTTCTTGGCATTGCCGATGAGCAGTGATTGCAGCGATCCAGCGACGTCAGCCGGGAGTCCGGAGGTCCCCGCTACCAACTGCGCGGTGACCAGCTGCATGGCGAGATCGATCACCCAGATCGCGACCAGCAGGCGCGGGAACAGCGGAACCCGGCGCAATGCCGCCACAAAGGCGATGGCGTAGAGGCTGGAAAGCAAGACAACGTCGAGCGTCATCATCGTGTGCAGCACCGCCAGCCAGGCCGGAACGGGGCCGGAAATCGCCGGCATCGCCACCAGATATTCGGTGGCGCGAACCGGCACGTTGAGCAGCATCCCGACCAGCAGCGAAACCATCAGCCCGCCGGTTCCGTAGAGCCGATGGCGGCGCGCCTCCATGGCTGGGACGGTTCGCCATCGACCGACCTGAGCTAGCCGGAATGTCGGTTGCGGTTGGTCCTCGCCATCCGCGAACCAGCGCAACGCAAGGACCATCGACGCGAAAGGTGCCAGGACCAGCAGAAAGTATGGCGTGAGCCCGGCGACACCCAGCGATTCCGGAGCATTGCTGACGCTGATCCGCAGCGCGGACGCCAGCCCAGCCATCAACAGCCAGCCGAACATGATCCGCTCGAGACGGTTCTCGAGGGACAGGTGCAAGGCTGACGCCTTGCTGGTCAGTCGTTGGGTAATCGCGATCAACATGCAGCGGGTCGCTCCTGCACTAACAATCGCCCATATTTAGAGCCGCATTCCTTACCGCTGCGTAAAGGATGGCGAGGCGCAGGGTTCCGTGGGCCCGCGCCCAAAAAGCGCGCTCGCCGATTTTAGTTCGCGGCGGCCGGTTGCCGGACATGGATCACCCCGACCCGGTCAGTATAAACGCGGCGCCATTCTCCAGAGGAATCGAGGACCCTCAACAACGGCCCATTGCCCGTCGGCAAGATTGTCCAACGGATCCCGTATCGCTCGACTGCTCGGTTGAACCGGACAGCGTTCCCGTCGGTGATTGCGCTGTAATCGGCGACGAGGCCGTCACCGTACATATCGGCCCGCCCGTCGATGTAGGGCCGGATCCCGGCCAGGATCAGCGGGCCGCCAAAGGTGTACCCGTTGAACACTGGTTGGCCTTTCACCGACCCCGGGATATGGGCGATCAGGCTGCGCGGATTGGCGCCATTCTCGTCCGGGACCAGCGGCACCATCAGCCGCCCGATAATCAGCAGCACCGCGCCGGCGGCGGCGAGCCATAGCCCGACCAGCCGGGCTTTGGGCGAAGAGAAATTCGCGGCGGCATCCGCGCGCCTTGGCCTCGCCAGATACGGGGTGAGCACGATGGCCGCGACGATCGCCAGCCAGCTCTGATGGCGCACTTGCCACAAGGCCATCGCCAGCATCAGCAGTAGCAGCGCGCCCTCGCCCGGCCGCGGCCGCACGCGCCTGATCGCCATCCCGGCAATCACTGCCAGCAACAGGCCGAAGAACCACGGCGATTTCGACCACGTGCTCGGTTGCCACTCCTGGATTAGCGGGAGGGTCTTCATACCCGCAACCGTCAGCGGATGGACGACGCCGGCGATCCCGTTGGCGTTGACCAGCACCGCGGCGAGACTCAGCAACCCGAACACAAACCACTGCCTCAACAAACGCCGATCCCAGTGCGCAGAAATCAGCGCGTCCAGGGCGAAGGCCGCGGCGATGACCAACCCGATCGAAAAGCTGCCGTGCAGATTGGCCCAGGCCAGCATCAGCAGCGCCAGTGCCGAGCGAGGCGCTCGCCCGGCATCGCGCGCCCGCATCAAGCCAACGGTCCAGCCGGCCAGGATCGGCCACACCAAAACATGCGGGCGCGCCAGCGTGAATGGGGCGAGGATGACGTCCATCGCCATCAACGCCACCAGCAGCGCGGCTGGGTCCACTTTCGGCCTAAGTTGTGTGAATACAATGCAGTGCAGGACCATCATGGCCGCCACCACAACTGCCGCGACGCCGGCGTACCCCGCGAGTTGGAAACCGGCGGCGTAGATGACTTCGGCCAGCCATTCGTAAGCGACCCACGGGTGACCGCTCATGGTGTACGAGAACGGGTCGGTGCTCGGCACCCGGCCGTGGGCAAGGATCCATTGCCCGGCGGCGATGTGCCAGCTGACGTCGCCGTCGTTAAAGATAGAACTCGCACTGCCGAGCGCGAGCGGCACCAGCAGGACGAAGCACACGAACAGGAGCTTGTCGGACATCGGGTAGCTTTGCGGGCGCAGGATCAACGGGTCACCGCCGGGGCGCGTTGGCCGCCGCGCAGGGTACTCAAGCGCGGCAGCGCAATTGCGCCGGTCGCTATCGCGAATGTCGCGGGCGCTAGCCAAGTCTCGTTGAAGAGCCAGGCTTCGCCGAACAACAGCAGCACTAACGGCACCAACCGCCATCCCAGACCGACCGCGGCGATGGCCGGGACGAACACCACGGTCGCATCATAGGCAGGCGAGTGCGGCGACAACAACAAGCCGCCGGCAAGCGCCGCCACCAGCGCCTTTGGCCGGTCGCCCTCGGCCGTAGCCAATGCCATCAACCCTACCGACGCCATTGCGGCGAGGAGGTTGAACGGCAGCGGCAGGCCCAGCCGGGGGATGTTGAGCCGGTCGTTGATCTGCATGAAGCGCGGCAGCTGAGCAAGCCAATCGACCCACACCGGCGGGCCGAACACGACCGTCGCGGCAGCGCACAGCAGCAGCCCCGTCCCACCCATCGCCAGCAGCACAGTCCACCGCTTTTCGAGCAAGAGGACGACGGGAATGAGGATCGCGACCTGCGGCTTGATGCTCGCCGCGACCCCGAGCAGGATTCCGGCGGCGATCGATCCCTCGATTGCGAACGCTCCCGCAACCAGGGCCCCGACAATGAAGATCGTCTGGCCAATCAACCCCGCGAACATCGCGATCGGGCTGGTCAAGGCGAACCACGAAAAACGCGTCAGCCGGGCGCCGACCTCGACCAATGCGATCGCCGACGCCGTAACCCAGGCGACGTAGGCGACCTGCATCGGCAGCAGGCCAAGCGGCAGGATCAGCAGCAGGAAGGTCGGCGGATAGGCGAACGGCCGGTCGCCCGGCGGCCCGTGCTGCAGCGGGGTGAGAAAGGCGCTGTCGTAGACCGGTCCGCCGAAATGGGTCGCGGCCGCCCAGAACACTGTGAAATCGGGGTACTTGCCCGGCATCTCGATGTGGATTGCGGCGCAGATTGCGACGATCAGCCCGACCAGAACCGCTCGGTACCACGGCCGCCACCAGCGGCGCGCGACCGCCACGACGTCGTCCGCGGCGGAGCGCAAGCCAGACCGACTGATGCTCGCCATCCCCCGCCGAAATGCCATTTGGCCCCCACCAAACCTGCCCAGATGGCTTGGTAGCATCGATCCGCTGTTCCGCCGACCGAGATTTGCCGGCCCGCCGCGACAGCAATGAGCGGCTCCGGCATTTGCTCACCCAAGGCGCGTATTGGCTCCGCCGCGCAATGACCGCTAAGGGTCTGCTCGATGCCAGCCAAGGTTTCCACGCTGCTGCTGTTCGGCGCCACCGGCGACCTCGCCGGCCGAATGCTGCTGCCCTCGCTCTACGGCCTCGATTCCGATGGACTGTTGCCAGCCGAGTTGCGGATCGTTGGGACGGCGCGGACGCAGCTTGACGACGACGAGTTCCGCAATCGCGCCCGCCAAGCACTCGACCAGCATTTGCCCCCGGACTTTCTCCAGCCCGACGTGTTCGAGCGCTTCCTCGAACGGCTCAGTTACGTCGCCCTCGACGCCACCGACCCGGCCGGCTTTGCGCGCCTGGCAGCGGCGGTTGGCGATTCCAGCCAGGGCATCGCGATCTTCCTGTCGACCGCGCCGAGCTTGTTCGCGCCGACCATCGCCGGCCTCGAGGCGGCCGGGCTGACTTCGGCCAACGTCCGCATGGCGCTTGAGAAGCCGCTCGGCAGCGATCTTCAATCGAGCCGGCAGATCAACGACGCAGTCGCCGCCGCATTTCCCGAGGACCGGACGTTCAGGATCGACCATTATCTGGGCAAGGAAACGGTCCAGAACCTGCTTGCCCTGCGCTTTGCCAACCTGCTCTTCGAACCTTTGTGGAACAGCGCCCATATCGACCATGTCCAGATCAGCGTCGCCGAAACCGTCGGGGTCGAGGGCCGCGGCGATTATTACGACGGCGCCGGCGCGCTCCGCGACATGGTCCAGAACCACATGCTGCAGCTGCTCGCACTGGTGGCGATGGAGCCGCCGACCAATTTTGACGCGGCCTCGGTCCGCGATGAAAAGGTCAAGGTCCTGCGCTCGCTGCGGCCAATTCGGGCCGAGGACGTCGCCACCCACAGCGTCGCCGGCCAATATATCGGCGGCTCGATCGATGGCGCGGCGGTTCCGGGCTATAGCGAGGAGCTCGGCCACAGCAGCACGACCGAGACCTTCGTCGCCTTGAAGGCGCATGTCGATAATTGGCGCTGGAAGGGCGTTCCGTTCTACCTCCGCACCGGCAAGCATCTGCCGCGGCGGCACACCGAGATCTTTATCCAGTTCGATCGTGTGCCGCATTCGATTTTCGCCGCGCGCGGGGCCAAGACCGAGCCCAACAAGCTGATTATCGGGCTCCAGCCGGAAGAGACCATCCGGCTGGTGATGATGGCCAAGACGCCTGGCCTCGACCGCGACGGCATTCGGCTGCGCGAAGTGCCGCTCGACCTTGGCCTCGCCAACGCCTTCGCCGACCGGCGGCGGCGGATCGCCTACGAGCGGCTGCTGCTCGACTTGATCGAGGGCGACCCGACCCTGTTCGTGCGGCGCGACGAAGTGGAGGCGCAATGGGCGTGGATCGACGGCATTCGAGCCGCGTGGGCGGAAACCGGGCTTGTGCCTGAATCCTATGCCGCGGGGACCTGGGGCCCGGCGGCGGGACGCGAGCTGACCAAGCGAGGCGGGGTCAGCTGGGATGAATAGCAAGCTCAACTCGACCGTCGCCAACGTCACCGACCGGATTATCGAACGGTCGAAGCCATCGCGCGGCCGCTACCTGCAGCATATCGCGGACGAAGCCGAGCGAGGGATGGACCGGCAACGCCTGTCGTGCGGCAATTTCGCCCACGGCTTTGCCGCCGCTGGCGAGGACAAGACCGACATCCGGGCGGTGCGCGGTCCCAACATCGCGATCGTCACTGCCTATAACGACATGCTTTCGGCCCACCAGCCGTACGGCCGCTTCCCCGAGCAAATCAAACTGTTCGCGCGCGAAGTTGGCGCGACCGCCCAGGTCGCCGGCGGAGTCCCGGCGATGTGCGATGGCGTGACCCAGGGCCAGCCAGGCATGGACCTGTCGTTGTTCAGCCGCGACGTCATTGCCATGGCGACCGCCGTCGCCCTCAGCCACGGCATGTTCGATGGCGCGGCGCTGCTCGGGATCTGCGACAAGATCGTGCCCGGGCTGCTGATCGGGGCGCTGCGCTTTGGCCATTTGCCGACCCTGCTCATTCCGGGCGGACCAATGCCGTCCGGCCTGCCCAACCGCGAGAAGCAGCGCGTCCGCCAGCTGTTCGCCGAAGGAAAGGCGACCCGCGACCAGCTGCTCGAGGCCGAAGCGGCATCCTATCACAGCCCCGGCACCTGCACCTTTTACGGCACAGCCAATTCCAACCAGATGATGATGGAGCTGATGGGCCTGCACGTCCCCAATGCCGCGTTTGTGCATCCCAACACGCCGCTGCGCCAGGCGCTGACGCGCGCCGCGGTCCACCGCCTGGCGACGCTGTCGGCGGCCAAGGCGCGGCCGCTCGGCCTGGTTATCGACGAAAAATCGATCGTCAACGCCGCGGCCGGCCTGCTCGCTACCGGCGGCTCGACCAACCACGCGATCCACTTGCCGGCGATCGCGCGAGCGGCGGGCATCGTCATCGACTGGGAAGACCTGGACCTACTGTCCAGCGCGATCCCGCTGATCGCGCGCATCTATCCCAATGGCGCGCGCGACGTGAACGACTTCGAGCATGCCGGCGGCATGGCGTTTGTCACCTCGACCCTGCTCGGTGAGGGTTTGATCCACGCCGACACGGTCACCGCTGGAGCGGACGCCCTGGACGCTTACACGGGCAAGCCGAGGCTCGACGGCGACGCGCTGGCGTGGAGCAAAGCCGCGACCAGCAGCGATCTCGACATGCTGCGGCCGGCGACCGACCCGTTCCGCACCGATGGCGGCATGAAGCTGGTTGCGGGCAATCTCGGCCGGGCGATCTTCAAGACCAGCGCGGTCACCGAGGAGCGCTGGACGATCGAGGCCCCGGCGCTGTGCTTTTCCGACCAGAATCAGGTGCTTGCGGCGTTCCAGGCGGGCGAGCTCGAACGCGACGTGGCGGTGGTCGTGCGGTTCCAGGGCCCGCGCGCCAACGGCATGCCCGAGCTGCACAAGCTGACCCCCGCGCTCGGCGTGCTGCAGGATCGTGGCCACCGCGTCGCCCTGATCACCGATGGCCGCATGTCGGGCGCCAGCGGCAAGGTGCCAGCGGCGATCCACGTCTCCCCCGAAGCCCTGCCCGACGGACCGCTGGCGCGGCTGCGCGACGGCGACCTGGTCCGGCTGTGCGGACGCAGCGGCCAGCTCGAAGCGGTCGGGGTCGATCTCGCGGTGCGCGATCCCGCACCAAGCCCGGCACCGCCGGCCGGGACCGGACGCGAGTTATTCGCGCTGATGCGCAACCATTGCGACCACGCCGAATCGGGCGCCTCGGCGATGCTCGCAGCGATGGATGCCGAACTCAGATGATGCAGGGGACGTGGCGGAGAGGGTGGGATTCGAACCCACGGTAGGCTTGCGCCCACGCCGCATTTCGAGTGCGGTGCTTTCGACCACTCAGCCACCTCTCCGCGGGCCCGTGCAGGCCGGATGACACCGGCTTTCGGTCGGACGCGGCCCCTAGCAGCGCCGCTCTACCTTGCCTAGCCATCGCTTTGTGCAATGCCTTGTGTAAGTGATGGCCGACACTAGATTGTACCCATGTCCTCGCCGGAACGTTTCAGCTCCATGTCGGAAGTCTTCCCATCCATCCCGCTCGCTCGCTTTGCGATCGGCGAGGTCGTGCGGCACCGTCTGCTCGATTTCCGCGGGGTGATTTTCGATGTCGATCCGGAGTTTGCCAACAGCCAGGAATGGTATGACGCGATCCCCGAAGGGATGCGGCCGTCGAAGGAGCAGCCGTTCTATCACCTGCTCGCCGAGAATACGGAGTCGAGCTACGTCGCCTACGTCAGCCAGCAGAATCTGGTGTCCGACGACAGCGAAGAACCGGTCGATCACCCGGCCATCGGAACGCTGTTCGACGGCTTCGACGAGGGCCGGTACCTGCTGCGCCGCGAGCATCGCCACTAAGCGGGCAAAAGTTGACAGGCCAAGGCCCCTGCCATAGGCGGCACGCTTTCCGCGCGACCCCGCGTCCCGGCGCTGACGCGCGCGGAAGCCAGATCTGATTAGAAGAGACAAGCCAATGTTCGCAGTCGTGCGCACGGGCGGCAAGCAATATCGCGTCGCCCTGGGAGACAAGATCGTCGTCGAGAAGATGGACGGCGAAGCCGGTGACAAGGTCACGCTCGGCGACGTCCTGCTCGCCGGCGAGGGCTCCGACCTCAAGAGCACCAGCGGCCTGACCGTCGGTGCCGAAATCATCGCCCAAGCCAAGGCCGACAAGGTCACGGTGTTCAAGAAGCGCCGCCGCCACAACTACCGGCGCAAGAAGGGCCATCGCCAGCAGCACACCATCCTGCGGATTGTCGCGATCGGCGATCAGAAGGCCGAGAAGAGCGCCAAGCCGGCAGCGACCAAGGCCGCCAGCAAGCCCGAGGCAGACGAAGCTACAGCCAAGCCGGCCAAGGCCGCGCCGGCGAGCGATTCGAGCGCCAAGCCCGAAGTCGATGCCCCGGTGACCGCCAACCCGGCGCCCGATAACGAGGCCGAGGCCAACCCGCCCAAGGCGAAGTCCCCGGCTGCGGCCAAGCCCGCTGCGAAGAAGCCCGCTGCGGCCAAACCGGCGGCCAAGGCGTCGACAAAGAATGCTGCGCCTGCTAAGGGCGCAGCTGAGAAATCAACCAAATCTAAACCTACCAAAGCGAAGTAGTTCACGATGGCACATAAAAAGGCAGGCGGCAGTTCACGCAACGGTCGCGACAGTGAGAGCAAGCGCCTCGGCGTCAAGTTGTTCGGCGGCCAAGCGGCCCGCGCCGGCAACATTATCGTGCGTCAGCGCGGCACGCGCTGGCACCCGGGCGACAATGTCGGCATCGGCAAGGATCACACCTTGTTTGCGCTTACCGACGGCGCCGTCACCTTCCGCGACGGCAAGCTGGGCCGCAAGTTTGTGCACATTATGCCGGCCGAGGCGAACAAATAGGAGCAGTCGCTGACGGGCTGTTCCCACAAGGGGGCGGCCCGGACGAGATCCACCTGGATCGAAGCCACAAGGGAGAAGAGGGAAGCCCCCTCGCCTCCCTTTTCTTTTGTCTTCTCCCGAAACTGTCACGGAGCTCCGCTACGGGCCCCGGTGGAAGGAGAAGAGCGATGTTCGCGAGGACTGCAAGACTGCTGCTGCGGCCCGGCTGGGCGGAGGATGCGCCGGCGCTGGCCGGCGCGATCGGCGACGAGCTGATCGTCCGCAACCTGGCGACCGCGCCGTGGCCGTACCGCCTGCGCGACGCCGAGGCGTTCCTCGCCGAGCCGCGCGACCCGGTACTGCCGTCGTTCCTGATGTTCGAGCGGACCGATGCCAATCCGCGCCTGCTGGGTGCGTGCGGCCTTGGCCGGCGGCCGTCGGGAGCAGTCGAGATGGGCTATTGGGTCGCTCGGGCCTTTTGGGGCCGCGGGATCGCGACGGAGGCCTCGCTGGCGCTGCTCGAGATCGCCCGCACGCTCGGCCTGCCGCGGCTCCAGGCGTCGCACTTCCTCGACAATCCGGCGTCGGGTCGAGTGCTTGAGAAACTCGGCTTCAAGCCGGTCGGGATCACTGCCCCGAGGATCAGCTGCGCGCGCGGCACGGAGGCCCCGGCGAAGCTGTTTCGGCTGGAGCTGGTGAGCGCGGCCGGAACTGGATTGAAGGAGGCGATGGCGGCATAATCGGCTATAATGGGGATGAGGAATCACGCGGGAGGATGGCGATGATCAGCGGCGCGCATGTGATGATTTTCACCCGCGACGAAGCGGCGGACCGGGCTTTCCTGCGCGATGTCCTTGAAATCCCGTGCATCGACAGCGGCGGCGGGTGGCTGATCTTCAAGCTGCCGCCGGCCGAGCTGGGGGTTCACGGCGGCGACCATAATGACGTCCACCAGCTGTACCTGATGTGCGACGACCTCGACTCGGAGATTGCGCGGCTGGCAGCCGAGGGCGTCACCTGCAGCGCACCCATGGAGGCCGGCTGGGGCCGCTCGACTTCGATCCCGCTGCCCGGCGGCGGGAAGCTCGGGCTGTACCAGGCGACCCACGCTCGGCCGTAATCGCCGCCTAGCTGCGGGCGCGCCGGACGACTTTGGTAGGGGCCGGGGCGGCGACCACCGCAGCGCTCGCCTCGTAACGGCGCAGCAGTTCGCGGTCGTCCTCGTTCCACGGATGGAAGCCGGGCAGAAAATAGCGCAGCCACGCCGCGGCGATCTTGCGGAACATGCCCGGGCGGATCCACACGTACCACAGCAATTTGAGCCAGGCGCGGAGCCCATCGACCCCGTCCTGGCGCATCAGCTCGAGCGCTCCGGCGGTGCGGTCGACGACGAAGTTGCGGGTGATGAACAGCATGACCTTGGCCTTGACCTTCCACCGCTTGGCGCGCGGCCAGGCGTGGGTGGCGTGGAGCCAGGTGTCGTAGGCGACGCCCTTATGCTCGATTTCCTCGGACGCGTGCCAGCGCCACAGCTCGGCCGTCTCGGTCTCGGCGCCGTTGAGATGGGCCGGCTGCTTGAGCAGTTGGTGGGCGAGGATCGCGGTGAAATGCTCGAGCGCCATGGTCGCCGCGAGGCTGACGATCGGCGGCTTCGACTTGGTCATCGCCAGCCGTTGGTCGACCCGCTGCTGGAGCTTCGTCAGATCATAGCCGGCATCGGCCGCGCGGCGGTTGAACGCGAGGTGCTCGCGGCTGTGGATCACTTCCTGGGTGGTGAACGCCTTGATGTCTTCGGCGAGCTTGGGCGGCGCGCCGTCGCGAAAAGCACGGACGCTATCGACAAAAAACGCCTCGCCGGTCGGAAAGGTCGCCGACAGCGCGTTGTAGATTGCGGTCGCGGCGACGCCGCCCGCGTGCCACAAGCGGGTCGGCCCGTCGGACCGGCCAAAGCGGCGGTCGCGGGGGGTGATCGTCAGGTCGGCCGGGGTCGGCAATGTCGCGCTGGTCATGCCACAGAGGTAAATTAACTTACACTGATGTCAATAGTCCGTGAACGTCTCAGCCAGCATGACGCCCGCTTGACCGCGATCGACGCTGCTCGGCGGCTGCTGATCGACGAAGGGCCGCAGGCGGTCACGCTCAAGGCGGTCGCGGCCCGGATCGGCCGCACCCACGCCAATCTGCTCCACCATTTCGGCTCGGCCGCCGGGCTTCAGGCCGAGCTTGCGCGCTCGATCGCCGAGCAAGTCACGGCGAGCATCGCCGATGCGGTCGAGCTCGCCCGGCGCGGCGAAGTCGACCCGCGCGAAATCGTCGACCGGACGTTCGATGCGTTCGGCCGCCAAGGCGCCGGCGCGCTGGCCAGCTGGATGATCCTGACCGGCAACACCGACGCGCTCAACCCGATCCTCGGTGCGATCCGCAAGCTGGTCGACCAGCTCAGCGTCGCCCACGAGGACCATAAGGTGCCCGAATCAACCTTGTCGCTGGTCCTCGCCGCGCTCGGCGATTCGCTGCTTGGCGAACCGATCGCGCGAGCGCTCGGCCTGCCCCGCGAAGCCTCCCGCGAAATAGCCGCCGAGGGTCTCCGCGCGCGGATTGTGGTTACGCCTTCCAAGCCGGACGCCAAGCGCCACTAAGGTGGCAATCCGGCGCTGGCCCGACTAACTGCGCCACCATGCACTTTCTCGACCAGGCCAAGATCTTCATCCGTTCGGGCGCCGGCGGCCCCGGCGCGGTGAGCTTCCGGCGCGAGAAATTCATCGAATATGGGGGCCCTGACGGCGGCCAGGGCGGCAAGGGCGGCGACGTCATCTTCGAGGCGATTCCGGGCCTCAATACGCTGATCGACTTTCGCTACACCCAGCATTTCCGCGCGCCTCGCGGCAAAGGCGGCTCGGGCTCCAATCGCACCGGCGGCGGCGGCAACGATCTGGTGGTCAAGGTCCCGGTCGGAACCCAGGTGCTGGCCGACGACGAGGAGCGGACGCTGCTCGCCGATCTGACCGAGGTCGGCCAGCGCATTCCATTGCTCAAGGGCGGAGACGGCGGCCGCGGCAACGCCAGCTACAAGACCTCGACCAACCGCGCCCCGCGCCAGCACGGCAGCGGCTGGCCGGGCGAGGAAATGTGGGTCTGGTTGCGCTTGAAGCTGCTCGCCGACGTCGGCCTGGTCGGCCTGCCCAACGCGGGCAAGTCGACCTTCCTCAACACCACCACCAACGCCGCCGCCAAGGTCGGCGAATATCCGTTCACGACGCTCCGCCCGCAACTCGGCGTGGCGCGGCACAAGGGACGCGAGTTCGTCGTCGCCGATATCCCCGGCCTGATCGAAGGCGCGGCCGAGGGTGCCGGGATTGGCGACCGCTTCCTCGGCCACGTCGAGCGCTGCCGGTTATTGCTCCACCTGGTCGACGCCGCCGGCGATAATCCGGTCGAAGCCTGGCGGGTCGTGCGGGGCGAACTCGATGCTTATGGCGCCGACCTCGCCGACAAGCCCGAAATCATTGCCCTGAGCCGCTCCGACTTGGTCGAGGACAAGCAGCTGGCCAAGGTCAGGAAAGCGCTCGAAGCCGCCAGCGGCGTCCGGGTGACCCCGATTTCCGCGCCCACCAGCCAGGGGATCGAGGCCTTGCTCGACCGGATTGTCGACGGGCTCGGCGACGCCCGGACCCGCGATGCCGAAGAACTGGCGGACGAACGGCCCTGGTCGCCCCTGTGAAATTGGCGATTACGGGCGGGACCGGCTTCGTCGGCGCCCGCCTGCTGGACGCGGCGGTTGCCGCTGGCCACTCGATCCGCGCCCTCACCCGCCGCCCGATGCCGGACCGTCCCGGAATCGAGTGGGTCAGTGGCGCGCTCGACCAGCCGGCGGCACTCGATGAACTGGTCGCCGGCACCGACGCCGTGGTTCATGTCGCGGGCGTGCTGACGGGCCGGACCGCGGCTGACTTCGAAGGTCCTAACGTTGCTGGGACGGAGGCGATGCTGGGCGCGGCCAAGGCAGCCCGGGTGGGCCGCTTCGTCCATGTCTCGTCGCTTGCCGCGCGCGAGCCGCGGCTGTCGCTCTATGGCGCGTCGAAGGCCAGGTCGGAGGCAATCGTCACTGCCTCGCAAATGCCGTTCGCGATCGTCCGGCCGCCGGCGGTTTACGGTCCCGGCGACAAGGAGACGCTCGAATTGTTCAAGATGGCCAGGCTGGGGGTGGTCCTGCTCCCGCCCAAGGGCCGGCTGTCGCTGATCCATGTCGATGATCTGGCGCGCCTGCTGCTGGCGCTGGCGGCCCCGACCGCGCCGAGCGGGCTGGTGATCGAGCCCGACGACGGTCGCCCCGGCGGCTGGAGCCACAAGGAGCTCGCCGACGCACTGGGCACCGCGGTCGGCCGCCCCGGTATCAGCTTTTCGGTCCCGTCGGGCCTGCTCAAGCTGGCCGCCAAGGGCGACCGGCTGGTGCACGGCGACAAGGCCAAGCTGACAGCCGACCGCGCCGCATATTTCTCCCATCCCGACTGGGTGGTCGATCCTGAGCATGCCGCGCCGGAGGCCGTCTGGCGGCCGCACATTGTGACCGCCGATGGCCTGGCCGCGACCGCAGGATGGTATCGCGGCCACGGCTGGCTCTGAAGCGCCGGCCCAGCGCCGTTTTTGCGCCCCATTGCGTTGCGAAAGCACACGCCCGCCACTACGAGCCGCGCCATGACCGACCGAGATGACAATGCGGCGAAAATCGCCACGCTGATCGAGCCTTTCAACAAAAAGGGCGCGGCGGTGACCGAGGCGACGCGCTTCGCCCAGGATCTGGAGTGGGACAGCCTGACGGTGATGGATTTCGTCGCGTCGGTCGAAGACGAGTTCGACATATTGATCAGCATGAACCGCGCCGCCGAGATCGAAACCGTCGAGCAGTTGATCGACGCCGTCGGCCAGCTCCAGGGCGACCAGTGACCGACCTCTTCTCCAAGTTCGATTCATTGATCGAACAGCGCGAGACCCTGCTCGAGACTGGGATGACCGATCCCTTCAACCTGGTCATGGAGCGGGTCGAGAGCCCGACCGTCGCGATCTGCAACGGCAAGCGCACGATCCTCCTTGGCACCTACAATTACATGGGCATGACGTTCGATCCCGACGTGATCGAAGCGGGCAAGAAAGCGCTCGACGAGTTCGGTTCGGGGACCACCGGCAGCCGGGTGCTCAACGGCACCTATGCCGGCCACCGCGCGTGCGAGGAAGCGCTCAAGGACTTCTACGCGATGGACCACGCGATGGTCTTCTCGACCGGATATCAAGCCAATCTCGGGATCATTTCGACGCTTGCCGGGAAAGAGGATTACATCGTCCTCGACATCGACAGCCACGCCTCGATCTATGACGGCTGCGCGCTCGGCAACGCCCAGATCGTGCCGTTCCGCCACAATGACGTCGACGCGCTCGAACGGCGGCTCAAGCGCATCCCCGAGGGCGCCGGCAAGCTGGTCGTGCTCGAAGGCGTCTATTCGATGCTAGGCGATGTCGCGCCGCTGACCGAAATGGTCCGCGTCGCCAAGGAGAATGGCGCGATGGTGCTGGTCGATGAGGCCCATTCGATGGGCTTCATCGGCGAGCATGGGCGCGGTGTGGCCGAGGCCCAGGGGGTGATCGACGACGTCGATTTCATCATCGGCACCTTCTCGAAATCCGTCGGCACGGTCGGCGGCTTCTGCGTTTCGAACCATCCCAAGTTCGAGATCCTGCGACTGGTCTGCCGGCCCTACGTGTTCACCGCATCGCTGCCGCCGTCGGTGGTGGCGACGGCTGCGACCTCGATCCGCAAGCTGATGCACTCGTCGGACAAGCGCGACCATTTGTGGGAGAATTCGAAGCGGCTCCACGCCGGGCTCAAGCAATTGGGCTTCAGCCTTGGCACCGACGAGCCGCAGGCGGCGATTATCGCCGTCCTGATGCCCGACCTCGAGACCGGCGCGGCGATGTGGGAAGCGCTGTTGAATGAAGGCCTTTACGTCAATCTGGCCCGGCCGCCAGCGACCCCGGCGGGGATGACCTTGCTGCGCTGCTCGCTCTGTTCGGAGCATAGCAGCGAGCAAGTTGGCGAGATCCTCGGCATGTTCGCTGCTGCAGGGCGTGCAACCGGCTCTATCAGCTGAAGACAAGCCGACTTTCGCGCGAGTCGATAGAAGTCTAGACTGTCGCTCATGATGCCGGGGGAGGAACAGCATTTCGATTGGCGCCGCGGCGGTGCGGCGGCCGGCGGGTTGATTGCGACCCTGGTCCTGCTCGCCATGGTGTTCCTGGTCGCTCTGTCCAATGACGCCCGCGAACGCGCCCTCGAGGCCGAACGCCGCGCCTACAATATCGCGCTGGTTGTGCGCAGCGTCGATTCCAGCATGTCGCGCTCGGAAGCGGCTCTCGGCCGGTTCGTGCTCGACGAGGAAGTCCGCAGCAGCGGCAACATCTATTACAGCCAGTGGCGCCTCGCCGGGCACCAGATCAGCCAGCTCGGCCGGCTGGTGCGCACCAGCCCCGACCAGCGCCGGCGGGTGCAGGAGCTGCAAGGGCTCTATGCCCAGCGCAGCGCCGAACTGGCGCTTGCGGCGCGCGCCGCGGCTGCCAAGCAGGGCCAGGGCGGGACCTCCTATTATTACGCCGCCGGCCTGTCGCCGACCGGCCCCGCGGTCACCCGCAAGCTCGATGAAATCGCCGACAGCGAGCGCCATTCGCTGCGCAACCGCATCGCCCAGAGCCAGATCTTCTCGGCCCAGGCCGACCGGCTGACCGATTTCCTGAGCTGGCTCGGGATGATCGTCGGCTTGGGCGCGATCTTCCTCGGCCTGGTCGCAATCCAGGCCCTGCGCGAGAATGTCGCCGCCCGGCGCCAGGCGGAATCGCAAGCCGAGCGGGCCGAGGTTCTCGAGCAAGCGGTGGCCGAACGGACGCAGGAATTGCAGGACGCCAACGAAGCGCTGCGCGCCGAAGCGGTCGAGCGCCAGCTGGCCGAAGCGCAGCTGCGCCAGGTCCAAAAGATGGAGGCGGTCGGCCAACTGACCGGCGGCATCGCCCACGACTTCAACAACATGCTCGCCGTGGTCGTGGGCGGGATCGACCTCGCGCGGCGGCGCCTGAACGGACCCAAGCGCGAGGTCATGACCCACCTCACCAATGCTATGGAGGGAGCGACCCGCGCCGCCGCCTTGACCCGGCGGCTGCTGTCGTTCGCGCGCTCCGAGCCGCTGCTCCCCGAGCGGGTCGACAGCAATGAATTGGTCGCCGGCATGTCCGACCTGCTCGACCGCACGCTGGGCGAGCGGATCCAGGTCGATGTCGACGTCGCCCCGGACACCTGGCCGAGCTACGTCGATCCCCACCAGCTCGAGAACGCCATCGTCAATCTCGCGGTCAACGCGCGCGA
>JBDSGH010000202.1:0-4603 GCA_039919095.1 Sphingomicrobium sp.
CCGCCGATCCCCTGGACCACGCCGGAGACCAGATGCCGCGTCTTGGGGTGGTCGGGCCGGCCGAAACGCAGCGCGTTCAAATTGGCGATCGGCCGCGCGCCCATGGTGAACACATCGCGCAGGATGCCGCCGACGCCGGTCGCCGCGCCTTGATAGGGTTCGATGTAGGACGGGTGGTTGTGCGATTCCATCTTGAAGATGCACGCGTCGCCGTCGCCGATGTCGATCACTCCGGCATTTTCCCCCGGGCCGCAGATCACCCACGGCGCCGTGGTCGGCAGGGTCTTCAGGTGGACCCGCGAACTTTTGTAGCTGCAGTGCTCGGACCACATCACCGAGAAGATGCCGAGCTCGACCAGATTGGGGTCGCGCCCGAGGGCTTTGAGCAGACGCGCATATTCGTCGTCGGAAAAACCGTGTTCGGCGACGGTTTGGGGGGAGATTGCGGCGGTCATGGTAAGGGTCATGGGGCGCCCCGTAGCGGCCCTGCCTCGGCTTGTCGAAGGGCGGTTGCTTTGTCGGCTGGAGAGGCCGATTTTTCGCCTCCCCCGACTCAATCAGGAGAGCTGCCATGGTCAAGCCGATTCCCGACGGCTATCACAGCGTCACCCCCTACATCATCGTCGACGATGCCGCGGCGGCGATCGATTTCTATGGCAAGGCGTTCGGCGCGACCGAAGTGCTGCGCCTGCCGATGGGCGACAAGATCGGCCATGCCGAGATCAAGATCGGCGATTCGCACATCATGCTGGCCGACGAATTTCCCGAGCGCGACATCCGCGGGCCCAAAGCGCGCGGCGGCCCCACGGCGAGCCTGATGATCTACGTCGACGACGTCGATGCGACGTTCAAACGCGCGCTCGAGGCGGGCGGCAGGGTCGACGCCGGAATGGAGGTCAAGGACCAGTTCTACGGCGACCGCTCAGGCACGCTGATCGACCCGTTCGGCCACAAATGGACGGTCGCGACGCACATCGAAGACGTCCCGCCGCAGGAAATGGAAGCGCGGATGAAGGCGTTCAGCCAGCAGGCCGAGGAAAGTCAGCCGGCCTGAAACTACTCTCCGCCCCACGATCTCGTGGGGCGGAGACTTAAGCTACGCCTTGCAGCTCTGGCTGCCCTTGCCCGGGCGGGACAAAGTGACGCTGCCGGCGGTGGCCGTGCCGCTCAGCGAATAGCCTTCGGCGACCATCGCCTTGCCGGCTTCGGGCGCGACCAGGTTGGTTGGCGTACCGTTCTTGTCGCTGCGGACGTTGGCCGACTTATTGTCGGACAGCCAGTCGATGTAGACCACGCTATTGTCCTTGCAGCGGTAGATCTTGCTGGCGGCAATCGAAGGCGGCAGCTCGACCGGAGCGGCGTTGGAAATTTCGTTGGCCATCGGATCCGGAATCCCGGAATTGATGGTGTGCTCCTGCTTGTTGCAGCCGGCTAACGCCGCGGCGGCCCCAAGGATGATGGCGAGTGTGCGAGTCATGATTTCGCCCTTGCGCGGGCGCGATGCGTTCCGTCAAGGGCGGCTGCTTGCATTGTATCGAAGCGGGCCATAGCTTCGCGACCGATATGGTCGACCACGCCGGCAGTAGCGCGCAACGGATTCGCATCGGCCTGACCGGCCTCGCGTTCGCCTTTCTGCTCGTCCTGCTGGGCTCGGTGATCAGCCGTTCGGGCAGCGACGACCGCGCCGCCGACGCCAGCAATGCGGTCCTCAACGCCGAACCCAACGAGCCGCTCGCGGAGCTTGGCGTGGCGCCCGGGGCGAGCCAGACCAACGCCAGCGAAACGAACAACAGCAGCGACAATCCGTGAGCCGGCAGCCAGCGCGGCGGGCGGGGTTCCGCGCGCGCGCCGTGGCTGCGCTCGCTATCGGCTTGATGGCCGCCGCCGGCCTGGGGTTGGTCGCCGGGCGCAAGGCGGAAACGCCGGCCGCGGTTGACGCACCAGCGGCCAATCGTCCGCAGCTGATGCTGCTGACCACGCTGCCGCTGATGTTTGGCGACAAGTTCGGCCTCGACCAGCAGGGATCGCCGGCGCTGCGCGCACTCGAGGCGCGCTTTACGGTGGTTCCGGTGGCGGTCGCCGATCGCCCGACGCTGGCGCGCAGCCGGTTGCTGCTGATGGCTCACCCGCTCGCCCAGCCGGCCGAGGCGCTGGTCGAGCTCGACCAGTGGGTGCGGCGCGGCGGGCGGCTGCTGCTGCTCGCCGATCCGCTGCTCGAATGGCCGAGCGAACGCCCGCTGGGCGACCCGCTGCGGCCGCCGCCGGCGTTTGCCGACACCGGGTTGCTGGCTCATTGGGGCCTCAGGCTCGATGCGCCCGACGAACGCGGGCCGCGGCAGCAGGAACTGGCCGGCCAGGCGATCCTGACCGCGTCGCCCGGCGCGCTCATCGGCCTCAGCTGCGCGATCAGCCGCGACCGGCTAGTTGCGCACTGCTCGGTGGGGCAGGGCAAAGCGACCATCGTGGCCGATGCCGACTTCCTCGACGTCGACCAGCTCGACGGTCCAGTTTCGAACAATCTCAACGCCATGGTGCGGGAGTTGGAAGCGCTCGACCGCTGAGTCGGCTCGTTTCATCCGAGTCGCGCGCGCAATCAATTGCGCACAGAGTTATCCACATCACAGTCCCGGAAGAACAGGGGAGGAACATCCCCAAGAACTGATACCAAAAAGCCGCGGTTTTCCGCCTCTTCCCATGAATTCCCATGAAATGGCATCAAAACCCATTGTATCCCCATCGTCGTTGAGTTACCAACATCGACTGTAGCGCGGGGCTGACCCATCACCATGGAGGCTGACGCGGGATCGTACGGAAAATCCGTACGCCCGCGAACGGGACCGCTTTGCGCTGCGGACGGGGAGTGTACGTGGCGCTTGAGCATCTGTTCCAGGGCAGCGCACTGAACGCCGTAGACGCCAAGGGCCGCGTCTCCGTTCCCGCCTTCCTGCGCGGCGTAATCGAGCGCCGCGGCGACGCCCGCACGATCGTCCTCGCCAAGCACGACTCATTCCCCGCACTCAGCGCCTACGACCCCGCCTACGCCGCGCTGATGCACGCCAAGCTCGAGCGCCTGCTCGAGAAAGAAGAGACCAGCGCCACGGCGCAGCTCGAATATCAGCAACGCAATCTGATGGCCTTCGCCGCGAGCGAGGAAGTACCTTACGACAGCTCCGGCCGGATCGTTCTGCCGCCGATGATGCGCCGCAAGGGCGGGATCGAGGAGCTCGCGCTGTTCCTCGGCACCGGAGAGACCTTCCAGATCTGGAATCCGTCGCTGTTCCTCAAGGACGATCGAGTCCCCGAGGACATGAAGGACATCGCGCGTTACCGGCTCGAGGAGAGGGGGCTTGGCGCATGACGCGCTTCTCCTCCGGTCCCCGCGTCACTCCTCGGCATGTGCCGGTGTTGCTCGATGCCGTCGTCCAGGCGCTCGCCATTGCCCGTGGCGAAACGCTGGTCGACGGGACTTTCGGGGCAGGCGGCTACACAGCCGCCATGCTTGCGGCGGGGGCGGGACGAGTGATCGGCTTCGACCGCGATCCGGATGCGATCGCGCAAGGGCCAGCACTCGTCCCGGACGCTTTCAATGACGGCCGCCTGACCCTGGTCGAAGAACGCTTCAGCCAGATGGATCGGGTGCTGGCCGAGCGCGGCATCGGCCTGGTCGACGGCATCGCGCTCGATATCGGCGTGTCGTCGATGCAGATCGACAGCGCCGCGCGCGGCTTCTCGTTCCAGGCCGACGGGCCGCTCGACATGCGCATGAGCAAGTCGGGCCTGACCGCCGCCGAATTCCTCAACGAGGCCGACGAAGCCGAGATCGCGCGCATCCTCAAGGATTACGGCGAAGAGCCGCGCGCCCGCTCGATCGCCCGGGCGATCGCCGCGGCGCGGCCGATCGAGCGTACCGCCGAACTCGCAGCGATCGTCCGCCGAGCCGCCGGCTTCCGGCCGGGCCAGCGGACCGACCCCGCGACCCGGACCTTCCAGGCGATCCGCATCCACCTCAACGCCGAGCTCGACGAACTGGAAGAAGGGCTGGCCGCGGCGGAACGGGCGTTGAAGCCCGGCGGCCGGCTTGCGGTAGTCACTTTTCACAGCCTCGAGGACCGCATCGTCAAGCGCTTCCTGCGCACCCGCAGCGGCGCCACACCGGCCGGCTCGCGCCATCGCCCAGCGCTGGTCGATCCGCCCCAGCCGACATTCGAGCGGGTCGCCAAGCCGGCATCCCCGACAGAGCGCGAAATGACCTTCAACCCGCGCGCCCGGTCGGCCCGGCTGCGCAGCGCGGTGCGGACCGGAGCGCCGGCGTGGCAGGCGACCAAGCAATTAGAGCGCAAGGAGCGCGGGCAATGAGCGTCAGGAGTTTCCGGTCAGTTTTCATGGTCGCCAGCTGCGCCGGAGCAGCGCTCGGCTGCTATCTGGTGTCGCTGCGGGTCGCGTCGGAGCGCGCCTCGCTGGAGAATGTCGAAACCCAGATCGTGCTCGCCCAGCGCGATCTGCGCTTGTTGCAAACCGAGATAGGAACGCGCGGACGGCTCGCCCAGCTCGAACGCTGGAACGTCAAGGTCCTGGCCTTGTCGGCGCCGTCCGCCGACCAGTT
>JBDSGH010000203.1:0-3086 GCA_039919095.1 Sphingomicrobium sp.
GCGCCGGCGAAGCGGTGGGTCAGCGTGACTTCGCGGTAGCGACCGATCTCGACCATATGCTTGCTTTCGATCGCCGGCGTGGCCGACGACAGGATAACCGGGATCTGCTCGAAATGGCCGCGCATCACGGCCACGTCGCGGGCGTGGTACTGGACCCCTTCCTCCTGCTTGAAGCTCGGCTCATGGGCTTCGTCGACCACGATCAGGCCGAGGTAGCGGTAGGGGAGGAACAGCGCCGAGCGGGCGCCGACCACGACCTTGGCCTCGCCCGACGCAATGGCGCGCCAGGCCCGCCGGCGCTGCGATGAGCGGAGGTCCGAGTGCCAAGCCACGGGGGCGCAGCCGAAGCGCGCCTGGAAGCGCTTGAGGAACGGTTCGGTGAGCGCGATTTCGGGGAGCAGGACGAGCGCCTGGCGGTTCTGGCGGAGGCATTCGGCGACTGCCTCGAAATAGACTTCGGTCTTGCCCGAGCCGGTGACGCCGTCGAGTAGGACGGGATCGAAGCCGCGGCCGATCGCGGCCGACAGGCTGGCGGCGGCGGATTGCTGCTCGGGGTTGAGGTCGGGCGGCGCGAATTGAGGGTCGGGGCAAACGAGCGGGCGGTCGGCCTCGACCGATACGGCTTCGAGTGCGCCGGAGTGGACCAGCCCGCGCAGCACCGCGTCGCTGACCTCGGCGTGGCGGGCGAGTTCGCGGATGGTGCCCTGGCGTCCCTGGAGCGCGGCGATCGCCTTGGCGCGCTGCGGGGTCATGCGGTCGGGGACGAGGTTGGTCGGGCGGTATTCGACCAGCTGGCGTGACCCTTCGAGCGCGCTCGACGAGGGCAGGATCATCCGCAGCACGGAGGCCAGCGGCGAAAGGTAATAATCGGCGGTCCATTCGGCCAGGCGGCGCAGCGGGGCGGCGATCGGCGGCACGTCGAGCAGTGCGGCGAGCGGGCGCAGGCGGTTGTCCCCGACCTCCTCGCTCGGCAGCCGGTCAGGCTCCCACACTACGCCGATCAGCTGGCGCGGGCCCAGCGGCGCGACCACGACCGACCCGGGCTCGACCGTCATTCCATCCGGAACGCGATAATCGAGCGGGCCGAGCGCGGCGTTGAGGGTGACGACTTTGGCGCGGGGGAGGGTCACTTCGCGTCACCCCGGCCTTGAGCCGGGGCCTGCCTGACTTCCTGGTTCAATGGCAGCCGCTCGAAACCGAGTTCCTCGGCAAGATCGCGCCAGGTCGGGTTCGCTGCGGCAATCAGGTCATACTTCCACTGCCGTGGCCAGCGCTTGATCTGCTTTTCCCGCCGGATTGCGGTTTCCATTGTGTCGTGCGCTTCAAACCAAACCAGCCGCTTGATCCCCCAGCGCCGGGTAAAGCCGCCGAATGTGCCGGCCCGATGGTGGTGGATGCGCTGGATCAAGTTGGAGGTCACGCCGGTGTAGAAGGTACTGTGGGATCCGCGGGCAAGGAGATAGACGCAGGGCTCACGGTCCATGGTTTGTGCAAGAAGTAAGGCAGGCCCCGGGTCAAGCCCGGGGTGACGGCAGGCTTATTTCCCGCGCTTCTTGCGGTGGGTGTCGAGGTCGAGGACGCTGCTTGCTTCGTCTTCCTGGAGCAGGCCGAGGCGGCGCGCGATCTCCTGATAGGCTTCGGCTTCGCCGCCGAGGTCGAGCCGAAAGCGGTCCTTGTCGAGCTTCTCGTTCGATTTCATGTCCCACAGCCGACAGCCGTCGGGGCTGATCTCGTCGGCGAGGATGATCCGCGGATAGTCGTTTTCCCACACCCGGCCGAACTCCAGCTTGAAGTCGATCAGACGAATGCCGATCGCCGCGAACATGCCGCACATGAAGTCGTTCACGCGGATCGCCATGTCGGCGATGTCGTTCATTTCTTCCTGGCTGGCCCAGCCGAAGCAGGCGATGTGCTCGTCGGCGATGAGCGGGTCGCCGAGCGCGTCGTCCTTATAATAATATTCGATAATGGTGCGCGGCAGCTGGGTGCCTTCCTCGATCCCGAGCCGCTTCGACAGCGAGCCGGCGGCGACGTTGCGCACGACCACCTCGATCGGCACGATCTCGACCTGGCGGATGAGCTGCTCACGCATGTTGATGCGGCGGATGAAGTGGGTTGGCACGCCAATCGCCTTCAAGGCGGTGAAGATGTGCTCGGAAATGCGGTTGTTGAGCACGCCCTTGCCGGCGATGGTGCCGCGCTTCTGGGCGTTGAACGCGGTCGCGTCATCCTTGAAATACTGGATCAGCGTTCCGGGCTCCGGACCCTCATAGAGGATCTTGGCTTTACCCTCGTAGATCTGGCGGCGGCGGACCATATTGTTGCGCTTCACTCCGGCGGACGGTGGGAGCGCGGGCTATAGGCGAGCCGTCGCCGAGCCGCAATTAATCCGCGGTAATTAGCTGGCTAGCGCCTGGTTCGGCGGTCGTTACTGGGGTTTTCGGGAAGGATGGCGATGGCCGGTTGGCGAAGGCGAGGAGCGCGGTGCGTGCCTGGGCCGCGCTCCTCACCCGCTGGTCACCAGCACGTCAGCCGCGCTGGGTGGTGGTGGAATGGCCGCTCCACGGTGCGCTCCATTCGATCCGGTGAAGCACTGCCAGGCTCTTGCCGATAGTGCTGCCGAGGTCATGGAATGCGCGGTCGAGGCTGGCGTTGAGCTCGGCCCGGCCTGCCTGATAGGTGCGGTCGAAGTGCTGGTCGATCATGATGAAAATCCTTTCGTCATAAACGGTTCGGAGGCGCGCTCAGAGCGCCAGCGGATATTCGTCGAACTGGTCGTTGGCTGGCCGCAGCGCGCGCTCGACGACGGCAAGGCGCAATTCCTTGCTGAGATCGCCCCACGCCCGGTAAACCGTCGAGGAACGGGGCGACTGCGATCCGGCAGCAGTTACGGCAGGGCCGTTCTCGACGAACAGCTCGCGGTTCAGTCCATAAGCCATTTTCACCTTTTCCTTTCCTCAAGTTGGTCCGCCGGCGGGGGCTGGGGAGGGGAGAGAAAACACTCCGCCGGCGGTGGACATCGATGTACGTCCGGGGCACTCGTTGCGCCAATCAAACGCTCGACAGGATCGATAAGCCAGGCTTAT
>JBDSGH010000204.1:0-3767 GCA_039919095.1 Sphingomicrobium sp.
GGACAGGCGACCAGCGTTCGCGCTCGCAACCGCGGGCGCGGCGCCAGCATACGGTCCTTGCCAACGCCCCGACGCTGCGCACCGAGCGGCTCATCCTGCGCCATTTCCGCGCCGAGGATTTGCACGAATTCGCCAAGACCATGGCCGATCCCGATGTCGTGCGTCATTTGGGCGGCGAGCCCAACGATCGCGAGGATGCGTGGCGCAAGCTGCTCACCGGGGCCGGCTTCTGGTCGCTGATGGGGATTGGCATGTGGGCGGTCGAGCGCCGCTCGGACAGCCGGCTGATCGGCCACCTCGGTTTTTTCGACTTCCAGCGCGACATGCGCCCGCGCCTTTCGGGCGAGCCTGAAATGGGCTGGATCTTCACCCCCGAGGCGCAGGGCCAGGGCTATGCCACCGAAGCCTGTGAAGCGGCGCTCGACTGGTTCGACCGGACCCAGCCGCCGGTTTCGATCCCGGCCATCATCTCGCTTGAGAACATGCCGTCGATGCGGCTTGCCCAGCGGCTCGGTTTCGAGCGCCAACCCGACGCCACTTACCGCGACGATCCGATCGCGCTGTTCCGCCGCCCGCGTCAGCGCGGCTGACCGCCAGCCAACGGCAGGCGTCTACCAGCCGCCACCACCGCCGCCACCACCGCCACCGCCCGACGATCCGCCGCCGCCCGACCCGCTGCTCGATCCAGGCGCGGTCGAGGCCGAGCTGATGGTGCTTGCAAGCGAGGAGCCGACGCTGTCGGCAAAGCCGCTGGCGTCGCTCCACGGACTGTTGCCGCCGGCATACCAGGCGAAACCCTGCTGGCCCTGGGCGGCGGCCGCTGCCAGCACCGACTGGAAGCGGTCGGCCCAGTGGTTTTCGACCCCGAGCGCAATGGCGTAGGGCAAATAGCGCTCGAACAGCTCGGGGGTGTCCTTGGGCGGGGTCATGCGGTCGAGCCGTTCGCCCTCGGCAATCGACAGATATTGGCGGAAACCGGCGATATGGTCGAGCACGGTGCGGCCCTCGCGGGTCGGCGCCGCGATCCAGAAAAAGGCCGAGATCACCAGCGGCAGGCCGATCAATGGAATCGCCAGCGGCAGCAGCCAGCCGGTGGCGAACGCCGCTCCGATGACCGGCGCCCCGGTGACCACCGCCAGCGCTCCGAAGGCGAGGATGCCGATCCCCATCAGGCACTTGCCGGCCGTGGGCATGGTCTGGACCAGCATCAGCAGCAGAGCGGTGGTGACGATCGCCCCGAGCGCGACCAGCACGAGCTTGAGGTCGATCGCGCCGGTGGCGGCGACGACCGCGGCCGCGGTGACCCACAAAGCGGCCGCGAACACGACCACTCCGGCCAGCGCCCAGCCCCAGTTGCGAAGGAACAGCTTGCCATCATATTGTTTCTTAAACTCATTCTCCAAAGCAATGTTCGCAGACGCAAAATAGGCGTGCTGCTTTTGCTCCATGACGATCGACTGGCCGGGCTGGACGAGCTTGTCGATCATCGCCTGCTCGGCCGCCGGGAGCGGAGCGGCCGAGGTCAGCCGCTCGATGTGGCGCTGCTTGCCCTTGAAGAAGCCACCCGGCTCCTCGACCAGCTTGAGGTGGCCGCGCACTCCGAGATCGACCAGCGCAGCGGCGAAGGTCCGGTTGTCGGCGCCCATCTTCCACACGTAGCGCATCGCCGCCGGGCTGAGATTGTCGGGCGGGGTGAAGATCGGCACCACCGTCCCGGGCCGCGGATTGCGCCCGGCGCGCTGCCACGCGACGAAATAATAAGCGGCCAGCCCGAGCAAGGCGAGCAGGCCGACGGCGGGCGGGCCGTAGTCGCTCAGCCACCACGCCAGGCGGCTGCTTTCGCCGGGCTCACCGACCACGCCCTTGGGCCAGGCAACGGCGACGGTCAGCCCTTGATAGGGCGCGAGCGCGGTGGTGGTGCGGAATGCGATCATGCCCGGCTGTTCGGCGACTACCGCCGCGTCACTTGCCTTCGAACCCTGGGCACCGGTGTAGACGCTGCGCTGGCCGAATCTGACCGGCTTGGGCAGATGGATCTGCGCTTCGGCGCGGTCGATCGGGAACGCCCAGCCGTTGCCGGTGACGTTCCAGTAGAGCTCGTCATAATCGTCGAAGCGGCCGACCTGGCGGGTGGTCGAATAATGGATCACGTAGCGGTGGTCGCCCGGCTCGACGGTCTTGGCGGCATCGCCGATGCGGATCCGAACGCCGTTGGAGACCGGCTCGGTCACGGCTTTTTCGGAATAGCCGTCGCGGGTGACGTCGCGCAGGGTGAAGCCGACCCGGACCTGCGATCCGTTGCGGCCGCGATAGCGGGTCGGGAAGTCGCGGAAGATGCCGTGATTGATGCGGTCGCCCTCGGCATGAACGTCGATGGTCTCGGTCACGTCGAGCGACGCATCGGGCCGGACCGCGACGTCGCTGGTGAAGCGCGCAATTCGCTCTTCCGCCGAGGCCGCGGCGGGGAGCCAGAGCAGGGCGGCGGCGAGCGCCGCCAGGACCGCGCGCACGGCTATGCCGCGGGGCGCTGGAACGACACTTTGGGCGCGGTCTGGATGGTTGCGTCGGAGTCCTGGTAATAAGGCTCCTCGGTGAAGCCGAGCGGCCGCGCGAACAACGCGTCGGGGAAGCTCTGGACCCGCGTGTTGAGGTCGCGGACGGTCGCATTGTAATAGCGCCGGGCGCCCTGGAGCTCGGTCTCGAGGCTGCTCAGCTCGCTCGACAGCTGGCGGAAATTGTCGTCGGCCTTGAGGTCGGGATAGGCCTCGGCAACGACCATCAGCCGGCCCAGCAGGCCGGTCATGGCGGCGTCGGCCTGGGCGGTCGCTGCGACGCTTCCGGCATTGGCCGCGGCGGCCCGCTGGGCGGTGACCGCGTCGAGCGTCTCGCGTTCGTGGCTGGCATAGCCCTGGACGCTCTCGACCAGATTGGGGACGAGATCGGCGCGGCGGCGCAGCTGGACGGTGATTCCGCTGAACGATTCCCGCGCCAGCGCGCGCAGCCGGACCAGCCGGTTGTAGACCCCGACGGCGTAGACCAGCGCCAGCACGATGACCCCGAGAATGATCCAAGTCAGCATGAACTCGCTCCCCCTGTTCGAGGGGCGAGCATAATCAAGCGCTGCGCGCGCCGCTACATGCAATGACGCCTAGAAAGCGGCGATGCCGGTGATCGCGCGGCCCATGATCAGCGCGTGGACGTCGTGGGTGCCCTCATAGGTGTTGACGGTCTCGAGGTTGGCGGCGTGGCGCATGACCTGGAATTCGGCGCTGATGCCGTTGCCGCCGTGCATGTCGCGGGCGATCCGCGCGATATCGAGCGCTTTGCCGCAATTGTTGCGCTTTATGAGGCTGATGGTCTCGGGGACCAGTTCGCCCGCTTCGAGCCGGCGGCCGACCCGCAGCGCGGCCTGCAGCCCGAGCGAGATTTCGGTCGCCATGTTGGCGAGCTTGAGCTGGACCAATTGGTTGGCGGCGAGCGGACGACCGAACTGGTGGCGGTCGAGGGTATATTGGCGGGCCGCGGCGTAGCACGCTTCGGCGGCACCCATCGAACCCCAGCCGATGCCGTAGCGGGCGCGGTTCAAGCAGCCGAACGGGCCTTTCAAGCCCTCGACATTGGGCAGCAGCGCGTCTTCGGGCACTTCGACCTCGTCCATCACGATTTCGCCGGTGATCGAGGCGCGCAGCGACAATTTCATGCCGATCTTGGGCGCGGTCAGGCCCTTCATCCCCTTTTCGAGCACGAAGCCGCGGATCTTGCCGCCG
>JBDSGH010000205.1:0-5086 GCA_039919095.1 Sphingomicrobium sp.
TGATTGAAGAGGTTGCGGCGCGCGAGGCGCCCGGATCGACAGTCACCGCGCGCATTTCGGGCGAAGCGTTCCTGACCCCGCCGGGACCATTGTTCGATGTCGTGGTTGCAGCAATCGAGGACGAGACAGGCGAACGGCCCGAGCTATCGACCAGCGGCGGCACGTCCGACGGGCGTTTCCTGATCCAGCTTTGCCCGGTGGTCGATTTCGGCCTGCCCAATGCGACCATGCACAAGGTCGACGAAAGCGCGGCGGTCGACGACATTCAGGCGCTGTCGCGCATCTACGAGCGAATATTGATCAAGCTGCTCGGTTAGGCGACGAGGTGCGCGCGCCGCGACCGGCATTGCCGACCCAGTTGAGGAACGCATCCTCGAACATCGGTTGGGCGAAGATGAAGCCCTGGACGATTTCGCAACCCATCGCGCGCAAGATATCCGCCTGGGCAACTGTCTCGACAGCCTCGGCGACGATTTCGCAGCCGACGCCCTTGATCAACTGAATAACGGCCTGGACGACCACCCGCGCGCGCTCGCACGTCTCGATGTCGGCGATCAGCGACGGGTCGAGCTTGACCCGGTCGAGCGGCATCGAGCGTAGACGCGCGAGATTGGAGTAGCCGGTCCCGAAATCGTCAATCGCGATGGTGGCGCCGTCGGCCCGCAAGGCCGCGATCTCGGCCATCACCGTGTCGCTGACCTCCATCGCTGCGCTCTCGGTGAATTCGAGCTCGATTAGCGACAAGGGCACCTGCTGGTCGGTGAACGCCTGACGCAACCGGCCAAAGAAATCGGGGCGCTCGATCTGACGCGGGCTGACATTGAATGCCAGGCGGCGCGGCGTGCCATCCCGGCTCCACGCGCTCAAGGTCGCGGCGACCTCGCCGATGACCCAATCGCCGATGTCGGTGATGACTCCCGTTTTCTCCGCTATCGGAATGAACCCGCCGGGCAGGCGCAGTCCGTCGCGCGGATGATTCCAGCGCAGCAATGCTTCGGCGCCAGTGACTTCACCAGTGATCAGGCTGAGCTGCGGCTGGAACGCGAGCACAAACTCGCCGCGCTGCACCGCCTCGGTCAAAGCTTTCTCCGTCTCGATTTTTTTCTGATGCTCGGCCGCCAGTTCCTCGTTGAACAGGCAGTGGCGCCCGCCCCCGCTGGCCTTGGCGTGATACATGGCGATGTCGGCCGACCGCATCAGCGCTTCGACGCTGGTGCCATGATCGCCGCACACCGCAACGCCGATCGAGGCACCGATATCCACGCTGTGGCCGGACAATTCGAATGGCTCCGAAATTGCTACCGCGACCCGGCGCGCCAGTCGCTCGACTTCGGCGACGGATTCGATCTCGGCGAAGAACATCGTGAATTCATCGCCGGCGAGCCGCGCCAGCAACGGGCGGCAGCGGACGTTTTCGCTGAATTCGGCATTGACCACCACCCGCAGGCGGTTAGCGACCATGATCAGCAATTGATCGCCGCGGGCATGGCCGAGGCTGTCATTGACCAGCTTGAAGCGGTCGAGATCAACGAACAGCATGGCGGCGTGCACGCCCGGCGCCATGTCACCGAGCAATTTGTCCGCTTCCGAGCGGAAATGCAGGCGGTTGGGGAGCGAGGTGACGGGGTCGTACATGCCGAGCGCATGGGCATTCTCGATCGACGCCCGGACTTCGGCAAATAGGCTGTCTACCGCGGCCGCGATCTTGGGCATGGTCTTGTGGACCAAGGCCGGAGCGGGCGAGACCAAATCCCCGTCCTCGACCGCCAGCAAGCGCTTGCCGAGCGCTGCAAGAGCGCGCGAATTTTCGCTGTTGGGTCGTTCCGAAGCGACGTAGCTGACCAGCAGGCAGAATGCGCCGGCGACTAATGACGCAAGAATTTTCTCGTTAAATTCAGTGATATAGAGGAGTGCGCCGAGAGAAAATACGAACGAGGCAAAGCCTGCCGCCCCCGATAGAAGTGCGTTGCTAATCTGTTGAGCAGTGCCTTCTTTCATCACCCTGATTGCGCCCCCGGGACGGTCGTACCCGTCTGCGTTCCCGGCTTAGATCAGAGCAGTTAACAAACCGTGGAACGGACCTTCGTGAACCGGCTGGAATCAGCGTCGGCGAAGGATGATGTAGAGGCTGCCGCCGCCGCCATGGCGGCCGTGGGCGGCGCGCACCGCTGCAATCCGCCCGGCGTGGCGCGAGACCGCTAGCCAGTCGTGAACCGCAGCGCGGATGCGCCCGCGCTGGACCGGCGGCGCGCCCGAACGCTGGTGGCCAGTGATCAGCAGCACGACCCGTGCACCCGCCGCGATAGCGCGCTCGAGCTCGGTGTCGATCGCGGTCCACGCATGGTCGAGGGTCAAGCCGTGGAGGTCGAGGGTGCGGTCGGGCTGGACCGATCCCGACTGGAGCTTGCGGTCCCAGCTGCCGTCGAGGGTCGTTCCGGGCGTCGGGCGCGGTGGCGGAGCGCCAGGTTTGCGAAGGACCGCGGCGGGCGCTCGCGGCGCCTTGGGCGGAGCGGGTTCGCGCGGCTTGTCCGGCTCGGCGAGGGTCGGCACTCGGCGGGACAGCGAGCGGATGGTCGCGGTCACGCGCGCCCACAAATCGGCTTCCTCAGGGCTGAGCGGGCGCATTGGTAGTCGAGCCCTTGGGCAGCAGGATCAGCGCCTCGCCCGAGGCCGACATGCCGCCGGCGATCGTGGTCGCGTCGGCTCCGGCGCCCCAGTAGGTGTCGAAGCGGTTGGGCCCCTTGATCGCGCCGCCGGTATCCTGCGCGACCCACAGCCCGCTCGCCTCGGGCCGGTCGAGGGTCAGGAAAACCGGGGCGCCCAAGGGCACGAAGGCGGGATCGGCGGCGACCGTGCCTTGCGGCGTGACCGGCACGCCCAGTGCACCGAGCGGGCCCGGACCGGTCAGCTCCTTGAAGAATATGTAAGACAGATTCTCGCGCATCAGCGCCTTGCCCTGATCCGGATTGGCCCGCATCCAGTCGACGATCGCGGCCATCGATGCCCCGCCGGGCGGAAGGATCCCGCGCTCGCGCAGCAGCTTGCCGATGGCCAGATATTCGCGCCCGTTCTGGTTGTCGTAGCCAATCCGCATGACCGAGCCGTCGGGCAGGCGGAGGCGGCCCGAGCCCTGGATCTGGAGGAAGAACAATTCGATCGGGTCGGCCGCCCAGGCGATTTCGAGCCCCTTGCCGGCAAGCGCTCCGTCCTCGATTTCGGGCCGGGCGAAATAGAGCACGCACTGGCCAGTGGGGTCGATCCGCCCCCGGCCGCCCTGGCCGTCGGCGCGCGTGCAGCGAATGAGGTCGGGCGGAGTGCGGTAGATCGGCACTTCGAAGCCCGGCGCCTTGACCCGCGAGCCGGGCATTTCGGGCTCATAATAGCCGGTCGCGAAGGCCTTGCCGTCCCACACCCGGACCCAGTCGAAGCGGTAATAGAAGAATCCCGGCGCAAATTCGGGCGAAAGCGCCGCGGCCTCGTCGCACAATGGCTTCCAGGCGCTGGGCTGGGCGAGACCCGACTTGTCCTCGCGGCGGCTCAACGCCGGGCAGCTAAGGCGAAAGGCGCCGAGCGCGCGCACCGCCTGGTCGGGCTTGAGCACTTTGGGCGAGGCCAGCGTGACGCCGGCCGCGGCGGCGTTGGCGAAGGTCGGGGTTGGTGGTGGCACCGGGGTCGGCAGCGGGGCCGGAAGCGGCGGCGGAAGCGTTAGCGGCGGCGGTTCAACCGGTGGCAGCGGCCGCGACGCGCACGCCGCCAAGAGGCCGAACGAGAATAGCGCAAGCGCGCGCGGCCAGCGCCTCACTCTTCCTCGTCGGTTTCGATGAGCAGCCAGTTGGGATCGCGCGCGGCGATGTCGCGGCGGAAGGTCCACAAGTCGCGGGTCTGGACCGCATCGCTGAGCGAGCCGGCAACCACCTCCCCCTCCTTGTTGCGGGTGACCGCGGCAATGTCAGCCTCGAACCGCACGGTGACGGTCGCCAGCGTGCGCTCGAGCGTCGCCTCGGAGATCACCGCCTGCTCGACCGCGACCAGGCGGTTGTCGAGGGTCAAGCCCTCCTTGTCACGCTGCGCCGCGGCCCCGGCAAAGGCTTCGAGCACGTGGCCGTCGACGTGCGCCTTGACCGGCTCCAGATCGCCTTTCCAATAGGCCTCAAGGACCATTCGGTAGGCCGACTTGGCGCCTTCGAGGAAGTGGGCGACGTCGAAGCTCGGGTCGGCGGCGAGGATCGCCCGAACGGCCGGTCCGGCGGTTGGCAGGAACGCCATGTCGGCCCCGTCGCTGCTGCTCGAAGGAACCATCGAGGGCTGGGTGATTCGCGGCTCGACCAGTCCGTCCGGGTCGGTCGCCTTGAGGATCGGCTGTTGCTCGTGACCGGTGCGCTCGCCCAGCACGCTGTAGAGGCGCAGGCCGATAAACAGGGCAACCAGTGCGAGGATAACGATGACGGCCAAGCTGGGGATTCCGATCCTTGCTATTGGCCCGCAACATAATGCGCGGGCGGGTGAGTTTCAAAGAGGGCCAGTAACAAAGAGTGCCAGTTTCAACCAATCGTAGCAAACCGGTTGGAACCCGCGGCGCGCCATTGCGCCCGATTTATGCGGCTGCTAGTCGCCCCCGCAACGCGCAACCCTCGTTTGTGGGTCCGCCGATCATCCACAAATGTGACCAACCCAATTGAGGACCAAGCAGCATGGCCGAACAGGAGCCGATCAATCGCGGCAATGGCGCCGCGGATCCGGACAATGAGCCGCAAGTCGCGACAATCGCGCAGTATATCAAGGATCTGTCGGTCGAGAGCCCAAGCTCTCCGCAGGCCTTCCAATGGCAGGTCCAGCCGCAGCTCGAAGTGCAGTTCAACATCGCCGTCGACAAGCTCGCCGATGATGTCCACGAGGTCGTGCTCAAGATCGACGTGGCGGCGCGCTCCGACCACGGCGTGCATTTCCTGATCGACCTCAGCTACGCCGGGCTGTTCGGGCTGCGCAATTTCCCGGAAGACGCGCTCAACCCGTTCCTGCTGATCGAGGCGCCGCGCCTGCTGTTCCCGTTCGTCCGCCAGATCATCGCGGATTCGTCGCAGAACAC
>JBDSGH010000206.1:0-3602 GCA_039919095.1 Sphingomicrobium sp.
CGAGCGAAGTCGAGACACCTACCGAGCAGCGTCCCTCGACTTCGCTCGGGACCAACGGGGCGGGTTCGACAGCCCACGCCCTCGCCTCGCCCGCCGTGCGCCAGCGGGCGCGCGATCTCGGCATCGATCTTGCCGAAGTAAAGACCGCCAGCGATCGCGTGCGCCATTCGGACCTCGATGCCTATCTGCTCTACAACGGCGGCAGTGTTTCGGGGCGCGGCGCGATGGTACGGCTTGACGAGACGATCAAGGTCGTTGGCCTCCGCCGCAAGATCGCCGAGAACATGCAGGAGGCCAAGCGCCGCATCCCGCACTTCACTTTGGTCGAAGAATTCGACGTCACCGACCTCGAAGACACTAGGGCGATGATGAACGCCGACCGTGGCGACAATCCCAAGCTGACCGTGCTGCCGTTCCTGATCGCCGCGATGGCCAAGGCACTGTCCGAATGGCCGATGCTCAACGCCACCTATGACGACGATGCCAATGTCATCACCCGCCACGGCGCGCTCCACCTCGGCATGGCGACTCAGACCCCGAACGGGCTGATGGTCCCGGTGATCCGCGACGCCCAGGCCAAAAGCGTCTGGCAGTTGGCGGCCGAAATCCTGCGGCTGGCCGAAGCGGCGCGCTCCGGCAAAGCGAGCCGCGAGGAATTGTCGGGCTCGTCAATCACTTTGTCGAGCCTCGGACCGATGGGCGGGATCACTTCAACCCCGGTGATCAATCGCCCCGAGGTGGCGATCATCGCGGTCAACAAGCTTCAAGAAAAAGTCGTCGTGGTCGACGGCGAGATCGAAGTGCGCAAGCGGATGAACCTGTCGCTCAGCTGCGATCACCGCGTGGTCGACGGCTGGGACGCGGCGAATTTCATGCAGGCGCTCAAAGCGCTGATCGAGAATCCGCTCAGGCTGCTGTCGGCTTGATCCGGCCGGCCGCGGGCAAGCGGCGCGCGCGCTTCATCTTGCCGGGCCTGTATGTGGCGTTCGCGCTCTATGCGTGGGTCGATTTCACCCGCACCAACCCCGATGGGCTAGCCAATATCGGGCTGTTCCTGGTGACATTACCGGTAACCTTGTTCGACCTCGCGCTCGGCGCATTGTCGGGCCAATCGAGCGTGCTGATGCCAAGCGGCCATGGATACATCGGCGATCACGCTCTCTATTATTTCCCGGCGGCGGCGGTGACTGCGGGCTTGTGGTATCTGATTGGCCGCTGGATCGACCGCCGTCCCGGTTGAGGCCTAGCCGCGTCGGCTCGACTGAACGGGTTCGACCAGCAAGGCACGGGCGCGCTCGCTATAGGAAACGGCCATCTGCTGGTGGCGATTGGACGCCACCGGGTGGATCGAGCGGATTGCTTCGATCGATTCCTGTTCGGCGCGGCGCAGCAAAAAACTAATCTCGTCAGCCATCATCTACTCCTTGATGCTGCCGCGGCTTTGCGCCGCGCACATGACTGCCAGATGTCCGTCGCCCGATGGCGCCGTAACGAAACGGGCCAAATCGGACGAACGGAGTCAGAACAGGGTCAGGCCGCCAGCCGCTCCACTTCGGCCAAGCCGTTGGCGATACCCGCGTCGCGTTGCTCGGGGCCGATCGCAATGCCGTCTGCGTGGACGAATTCGGGCGTGACGCCGATGAACCCAAATACTCCGCGCAAATAGCTTTCGACATGCTCAAGCGCGCTGCCGTCGTCGTAAAAGCCGCCCCGCGAGATGGCGATAATGACCCGCTTGTCGCCAGCCAGGCCCTCGGGCCGGCCATCGGCGGAATAGCGGAAGGTCTTGCCGGCAATCGCGATGCGGTCGATCCACGCCTTGAGCTGACTCGGCACACCGAAATTATACATTGGCGCGCCGATAACGATCGTGTCCGCGGCAAGGAATTCGTCGAGCACCGTCTGGTCGGCCAGAGCCGGCAGCGTCAGATGGTCGATCGGCTGCGCCGCGAGGTCGCGCAAAATCACCGGAGCGGTGGGGTTTTGCGCGACCAGCTGGCCGAGCGTGGCTGCGGTCAGCCGGCGGCTGACGCTGGCATCGCCAGTAATGCTGCTATCGATCTTGAGGATGGTCATCTTCTGGTCCTTGGTATTGATTTGTTACCGGGACCCTTTAAGTAACCACCTATGGAAACCCTGCAAGACGGCATCAATTTGTCACCAAGTCACAGCAGTGTGGCCGTCATTCCCCAGACCAGCGAACTCAAGCACGCCGGATGCCGCAACGTCGCACCGGTGCTCAACCGGGTCGGCGACAAATGGAGCATGCTGATCGTCATGATGCTGTCGGATGGCTCGCGCCGCTTTTCCGAGCTGAAGCGCCAGATCGACGGAATTTCGCAGCGCATGTTGACGCTGACGCTGCGCGGCCTCGAGCGCGACGGGCTGGTCACCCGCACGGTTACGCCGACCATCCCGCCGCGAGTCGACTATGAACTGACCGAGCTCGGCGCCTCGCTGCGTGAGCCGGTCCAGGCGCTCGGCGCGTGGGCGATCGAGCATATCGCGTGCATCCGCGCCGCGCAGGCCAAGTTCGATGCGGAGCGCGCCGACGACTAATCGTTGCCGATCTCGCGCCAGCTGGATTCGCTGACCTCGACGTCGAATTTCTTGGCGGCTGACTTGATCCGCTTCCACGCGGCGTCGCGCTCGGTGTCGCTGACATCCTCGACCTGGTTGAAGCGGGCAATCTCGTTGCGCACATGGCTGGCGTTTTCGAGTGGTTCCTTGCGCTGCTCGGGAAAAGCAAAGGCGCTCTTGTTCAGATGATCGCGGTCGTCGGCGGTAAGCTTGGTCATGGACCTATCCTTTCAAATCAAGTCGACCGGTGAAACGCATGGGCGCGCCTCGCGCTCCCTCTCTCGCGCAAGGCGAGTTATGCGCTAAGGGCTGACCGATGCTCACTTCGACCAGCCCCGACATTGCGTCCCTCAAGATCCTCGACGAGCGGCTGCGCTGGCTCAGCGCGTGGACCATCCACAACGCCAATCATCTGCGCGAATCGCCCGACGGGCTGAAGGTCGGCGGACACCAGGCGAGCTGCGCGTCGATGACCGCGATCATGGCCGCGCTGTATTTCCATGCGCTCGGCGGGAACGACCGGGTCGCGGTCAAGCCGCATGCCGGGCCGGTGCTCCACGCGGTCCATTACCTGCTCGGCAGCCAGTCGCGCGAACAGCTCGAGAATTTTCGCGGCTTCGGCGGCATGCAAAGCTATCCGAGCCGGACCAAGGACCAGATCCCGGTCGATTTCTCGACCGGCTCGGTCGGGCTCGGGGTCGCCATCACCGCCTTCGCCTCACTCATCCAGGACTATCTGACCGCTCACAAATTGATGGACGAAGCCGATCGCGGCCGGTTCGTCGCGCTGATTGGCGATGCCGAGCTCGACGAAGGCAATATCTATGAGGCGCTGATCGAAGGCTACAAGCACGACGTCCGCAGCCTGTGGTGGATCATCGATTACAATCGCCAAAGCCTCGACGCGACCAGCCCCGACCGCATGTTCGAACGGTTCGACGAGATCTTTCGCAGCTGCGGGTGGCGGGTGGTTGAGCTGCGCTGGGGCAAAAGGCTGCAGGCGGCGCTCGCTTCGAACCCCA
>JBDSGH010000207.1:0-7391 GCA_039919095.1 Sphingomicrobium sp.
GAGGCCGGGGTGTTCGGCCGCTTCGTGCCCGACTTCGGCCGGGTCGTCGCCCAGATGCAATTCGACATGTACCACCATTATACGGTCGACGAGCATTCGATCCGCGCCATCGGCCTGCTCGCCGCGAGTGAGCGCGGCGAGCTTGCCGACGATCACCCGCTGTCGACCGCTTTGTTCCGCCAGATCGCGTCGCGGCGCACGCTCTACGTCGCGGTCCTGCTGCACGACATCGCCAAGGGCCGCGGTGGCGACCACAGCGTGATCGGCGCCGAGATCGCGCAGAAGCTCTGCCCGCGGTTCGGGCTCGACGCGGCGGAGACCGAGACCGTCGCGTGGCTTGTCCGCCACCATCTGCTGATGTCGGCAACCGCCTTCAAGCGCGACTTGGCCGACCCCAAGACGATCGAGGATTTCATCCTCCAGGTGCAAAGCCCGGAGCGCTTGCGGCTGCTGCTGATCCTGACCGTGGTCGATATTCGCGCGGTCGGGCCGCGGGTCTGGAACGACTGGAAGCGGATGCTCCTGCGGACCCTGTTCGACGCGGCCGAAGAGCGCTTGCGGCTCGGCCACAAGCAGCGCGGCCGAAGCGAATTGATTGCCGCGCGGCAGGGCGAACTGGCGACCAAGCTCGCCTGGAAGGGATCGATTGCGCGCGCTTACGCCAAGCGCCTGCCCGACGCTTACTGGCTGGCCGAACCGCTCACATGGCAAATCGCCAACGCCCGCCAGGTGGCGACCGCCGAAGCGCGCATCGGCGATTCGGTACCGAGCGTCGTGGCCGAGAATGACGCCGACAGCGGGGCGACCCGGATCAGCGTCTTCACCGCCGACCGCGAAGGGCTGTTCTTCCGCATTTGCGCCGGGCTTGCGGTCGCCGGCGCGAACATCATCGACGCCCGCGTCCACACCACCCGCGACGGCATGGCGCTCGACAATCTGCTGGTGCTCGACAGCCAGGGCCGCGCTTATTCCGATCGCCGGCTGCGCAACCGCCTGGTGCGATCGGTCGAGGCGGCGCTCAACAGCGCGCAGCCGCCGCGCCTGCCGCTTAGCGAAACCAGCGGCGCGCGCAGTGCCGCCTTTCGAGTGGCGCCGTCGGTCGTGATCGCCGAACGGGCGTCGAGCCGCACGACCGTGGTCGAGGTCAACGCGCTCGACCGGGTCGCGCTGCTGGCGGCACTAGCCCGAGCGATCCACGATTGCGGGCTGCGGATTCATTCGGCCCACATCGCGACTTATGGCGAGCGCGCGGTCGACGTCTTCTATTTAACCGGAGCCGACCGCACCAAGCTCGATGCCGACGAGGTCGCCCGGTTGCGCGCGGCGCTGCTGGCCGCCGCCCGCGAGGACGATTCCGCGCAGGCCGCGTGACGAAAAGGGCCCCGCCGCAAGCGGCAGGGCCCCGTTCACCGTTTCAATTGCTGGCTTAGCCGCGCTCGGGTTCCGGCGCTGGCGGCGGCGGCGGTGGCGGCGGTGCCGGGCAGGCATCGGTCGCCAGGATCACCGAGCCGTCGGCGCAGGTCTGCGTTGCCGGCGGGGGCGGCGGAGGCGGAGGCGGTGGCGCCACTTCGGCCGCCGGTTCCGGAGCGTGGCTCGGACCGAACTTGGCGCGCAGCGTCAGGCCGTAGGTGCGCGGCTCGCCGAGGAACACGCCATAGAGCTGGTTCGAACGGGTGTAGAAGCCCTGCTCGACCCCGCGCTGCGTCCCCGAACCCTGCAACAGTGCGTCGAACGCGATCTGCTTGACCTTCTCGTTGGTCAGGTTCTGCGCCCACAGTTCGAGCGCCCACGCTGCGTCGGGTCCGCGGATGCCGACCCGGCCGTTGAACACCATGTAGCCGTTCTCGACCTTTTCGATGTCGAGATCGGAACCGGTGTTGAGCGACGATTGGCGGCGCATGTCGACGTAGAACAGGCCGCTCAGTCCGGTGCTGCCGATCGGCGGAGTCCACGCGAGCGACGAGGTCACCGTCCACAAGGAGGAGTTGGAAACGCGCCGGCCGGGCAGCTGGAACAAGGCGTTGGTCAGGCCGCGGCCACCGGCGCCAACCAGATTCTTGCGATACTTGGTGTCGGCATAAGTTACGCCGAGATTGAAGCTGACATTCGGGATCGGCCGTGAGAACAGTTCGACCTCGACACCTTGCGAGCGAACGCCGGAGCGGAGCTTGCCGTCGCACGCGCCGTTGAACGGATTATTGTCGATATCCTCGCCGTTGAGATCCTCCGAGCAGGAGTTGATGTTCTCGACCAGGAAGTTGACGCCGTTGAAGGTATTGAGCTGGAAGTTCTTGAACTGCTGGTGGAACACAGCGACGTTCACGTCGATCCCGCGGCCGTTGTACTTCATCCCCAGTTCGAACGCGTCGTTGGTCTCGGGCTTGAACTCGAGGTCGTCGGCGCTCGCCGCTTTGGCGCAGCCCGGGGTCGCGGCGGACAGGCAGATCGAACCCGCAATCGGCTGGCCGGTGGCCGGGTCGATGATCGTCTGGCGGGTCAGCGCCGTCCGGTCGAGGTTGAAGCCGCCGGCTTTGTAGCCGCGCGAATAACTGGCGTAGGTCAGGATGTCGTCGGTCGGCTTGTAGCTCAGCACGACAGTCCCCGAGAGCTTGTTCTCCTTTTTCTTGCCGTCCAGGTCGAGCAGGCCGCCCGGAACGCCCGGGATAACGCACGGCGCGCCGGCCAAAGCCGTGCCGCTCAACGCAACGCAGGCGAGGTTGTTGTCGGCCAGGCCGGCGTTGAGCTTCTTGGTTTCGGTCGTGTAGCGCGCACCGATGGTTAGCTTGAGCTGCTCGGTGATCGAGAAGATGTTGTGGGTGAACAATGCGAAATTGTTGCTGCTCTGCTGGAAGTCATCGGTGAACCCGCTGTCCTCGAGCACGTAGCCGCCGGCGCCGGGGACCAGGCCACGGACCAGATTTTCGAGGCCCGAGTTGGTGAAGATGGGCGCAGCGAACACGCCGCGGCGGGTAAACGCCTGGAACGCGGTCAATTGCGCGAGCGGCACGAACGGCTCGGCAATGCCCGCCAGGGTCGGGTTGAAACAGGTCGGCTGGGTCGGATCGATCAGGCCGGCAAAGACCGGATTGACCGCCGCAAAGCGCGCCGCGAAACTCGCCGCCGTCAGGCAGTTGGTATAAGCGTCATAGTCGCGGCCGTAGCGCAGCGTGTCGACGCTTTGCAGTTTCTCGTGGGCGTAATAGCCGCCGACCAGCCAATCGAGCTTGCCGCCTAATGCTTCGCCCTGGAGCCGCAGTTCCTGGGTGAAGGTCTTGAAGCGATTGAACGCAACCTTGTCATCGCGGTAGACGATGTCGACGTTCGAATAATCGACGTCGGTGCCGCGCTTCAGATCGTTGTCGCGATAGGCGCTGATCGAGGTCAGTTCGGCGCCGCCGAAGTCATAGACCGCTTCGGCCGACAAGCCCCAATCCTTGACGTCGCCGCGGTAGCTCCGGCCGGGCGAAATCACGACTTTGCGATCGAACGGATCGTCGGGCACGATGCCGCCCAGAAGCGGGCTTTCGAGCAGCGGCTTGATGGTTGACGGTACGCGGCCGCCGGCAGCGGTGAAGTCGCTTGCCGGGAGATAGGGCGCGGCGCAGCATTCTTCATTGCGCTTCGAATAATCGCCGATCACCCGCACCGAGAAATCGTCAGTCGGCTGGAACAGCAATTGCCCGCGCAACAGCCAGCGATCGCGGTTGTTGACGTCGCGGCCGGAAATCAGGTCTTCGACGAAGCCGTCGCGCTTCAAATAAACCCCGTCGAGCCGGGCGGCGATGGTGTCGGTCAACGGTCCGGTGATGCCGAGTTCGATCCGCCGCATGTTGTAATTGCCGATGTCGAGCTGGCCATTGACCGCGGTCTGGAAGCGCGGCTTGGCGGTGATGATCGAGATCAGGCCGGCCGACGTGTTGCGGCCGAACAATGTGCCCTGGGGCCCGCGCAAGACTTCGACCCGGTCGAGCGGCCCGAGTTCGGTCAGGCCGACGCCGGTGCGCGATCGATAGACGCCGTCGATGAACACGCCGACCGAGCTTTCGAGGCCCGGATTGTCGCCGACGGTGCCGATGCCGCGGATGCGCGCGGTGGACGCGCCGGCTTCCGACTGGGTCGACGTGACGAGCAGCGATGGCGACACCTGCTGCATCTGGCGAATGTCGGTCGCGCCGGTGTTCTCGAGCGACTCGGCGGTGATCGCGCTGACTGCCAGCGGAACGTCCGACAGGGCCTCGTTGCGGCGAGTCGCGGTGACGATGATGTCGCCGCCGTCGACCGGTTGCTGCTCGACCGCCTGGTTGTCGACCGCGGCAGCTTCGGAGGTTGCGCCTTCGGTCGGTTGCGCGCCGCCCTGATCAGTATCGGTTTGCTGCGCCTGCGCCGGAGCGGCCAAAGCGAACAGGCCAGCTGACACTAGCCACACAGATTTGCGCACCATTTTCCGACTCCCCCTGAATCTATTCCCCGAGGGAGGCTAATCCACCGATCAGGTGAAGGAAAGCGCAACAGCATTCGAGTGCGGTGAGAATGCCTCCGGAATGCTGCACAATTGCAACAACACCGGATTTTGGGCCGCATTCCGTAACGGAAGGTTTTGCAGGTTAATCAGACCTCAAGCGGTAAATTCAGCTTGCGGCGTAGTTTTCCAGATAGCCGCACCGCCGGCAGCGGTAGGTCGCGATCTCGATCTGCTCGGTTCCGCGCAGCTTGAGGCCGGTCCAGATACTCTTGCGCGGCGCGCCGGCGACCCACTTGGGAACCGCAAAGGCGCCATAGGCCTGGTCGATCGTGTAGCCCGGTTCCATGCCCGACCCGCAGCGCGGGCAATTCAATGCGCGACCGGCCGGGTCGGCGCTCACTTGGGCGCGAGGACCATCAGCATCTGGCGACCTTCCATGCGCGGATGCGCCTCGACCTTGGCCAGCTGTTCGGTCTGTTCCTGGACCCGGCGCAGCACGGCCATGCCCAACTCGCCGTGCGCCATCTCGCGGCCGCGGAAGCGCATGGTCACTTTGACCTTGTCGCCTTCCTCGAGGAACTCGACGACCTTCTTCATCTTGGTGTCATAGTCGTGGTCGTCGATGTTGGGACGCATCTTGATCTCCTTGATCTCCTGCGTCTTCTGCTTCTTGCGCTGCTCGTTGGCCTTCTTCTGGGCCTCATATTTGTAGCGGCCGATATCGAGGAATTTGGCCACGGGCGGGTCGGCGTTGGGAGAAATCTCGACCAGGTCGAGCCCGACTTCAGCGGCCTGTTCGGCGGCTTCGCGTGTATACATCACGCCCAGATTCTCGCCGTTTTCGTCGATCACCCGAACCTTCGGGACGGTGATGAACTCGTTGTAGCGCGGGCCTGAAAATTGCGGCGGCGTCTGCGGGCGGCGCGGATAGGGCGGGGGTATAGTGTGGTCTCCAGTTAGTCGTTCACTTGGCGAGGTAGGCGGTTGCACGGTGGATGAAAAGACCACTGGCGGTTTTGCGAGTCGTTTTTGCCGCGCCTGTGGCGGTGCGGCGTCAGGCTTTTACCTCAGATCGGGCGGCACGGCCTCGGCCGCGATCATCGCCACCGCCTCGGTCAGGCCGATGATCTGCTGCCGCTCCTCCGAGTCCATCCGGCGCAAGGCGACGGTGCCTTCCTCGGCCTCGCGCTTGCCAACCACCAGCAGCAGCGGGACCTTGGCCAGGCTGTGCTCGCGGACCTTGTAGTTGATCTTCTCGTTGCGAAGGTCGGTTTCGACCCGAATGCCGGCGTTGCGCAGGGCGGCCGCGACCTGCGCGGCATAATCGTCCGCGTCGGACACGATGGTCGCGACCACCGCCTGGACCGGCGCCAGCCACAGCGGGAACTTGCCCGCATAATGTTCGATCAGAATGCCGATGAAGCGTTCGAATGTGCCGAGGATGGCGCGGTGGAGCATCACCGGGCGGTGCTTGGCGCCGTCCTCGCCGATATAGGTCGCGTCGAGCCGCTCGGGCAGCACGGTGTCGGTCTGCATCGTCCCGACCTGCCACGTGCGGCCGATCGCGTCGGTCAGGTGCCATTCGAGCTTGGGAGCGTAGAAAGCGCCTTCGCCGGGTAGCTCCTCCCAGCCGTAGCCCGGCGTGTCGCGCCCCGCCGCGCGGACCGCGTCGCGCAGCGATTGCTCCGACCAGTCCCACATCGCGTCGGTGCCGAAGCGCTGGTCGGGGCGAAGCGCCAATTTGATCGCGTAGCTGTCGAACCCGAGGTCCTTGTAGACGCTGTCGAGCAGGTCGCTGAACACCCGCACTTCGTCGATCAATTGGTCCTCGCGGCAGAAGATATGCGCGTCGTCCTGGGTGAACTGGCGCACGCGAATGATGCCGTGGAGCGCGCCGTGCGGCTCATTTCGGTGGCAGCAGCCAAATTCGGCGAGGCGCAGGGGCAAGTCGCGGTAGCTGGTGATACCCTGCTTGAAGATTAGCACGTGCGCAGGGCAGTTCATCGGCTTGAGCGCCATCAGATCGCCGGTCCCGGCCAGCACCGGCACGTCGTCGTCGACATTCGGGATCTCGTCGGGGACGACGAACATATTCTCGCGATACTTGCCCCAATGCCCCGAGCGCTCCCATTGGCGCGCATCCATCAGCTGCGGGGTCTTGACCTCGGCATAGCCAGCGGCGTCGAGCCGGCGCCGCATATAGGCCTCAAGCTGACGCCACAGGATGAAGCCCTTGGGGTGCCAGAAAACGCTGCCGTGGGCCTCGGCCTGGAGGTGGAACAGGTCCATCTCGGCCCCGATCTTGCGATGGTCGCGCTTGGCCGCTTCCTCGAGCCGGACGAGATAGGCGTCGAGCTGTTTCTTGTTGAGCCACGCGGTGCCATAAATGCGGCTGAGCATCGGGTTCTTGGGATCGCCGCGCCAGTATGCGCCGCTGACCCGCGTGAGCTTGAACGCAGCGGGGTCGAGCTTGCCGGTCGAGGCCAGATGCGGCCCGCGGCATAAGTCCATCCATTTGCCCTCGCCAGACCCCGAGCGATACATGGTGATCGCCTCGCCCTCGGGCAGATCCATTACCCATTCGGCCTTGAAGCGCTCCCCCGACTTCTCGAAAAATGCGCGGACATCCTCACGGCTCCATTCCTCGCGAATCAGCGGCTCGTCGCGGGCGATGACGCGCCGCATCTCGGCCTCAATCGCCGGCAGATCCTCCTCGGTGAACGGGCCGCGCTCAGAGGCTGGCGCGAAGTCATAATAGAAACCGTCGTCGGTCGCCGGGCCGAAGGTGATCTGCGTTCCGGGAAACAGATTCTGCACCGCCTCGGCAAGGACATGCGCATAATCGTGGCGAAACAGCTCGAGCGCGTCCTTCTCGTCGCGCGCAGTGACCAGCGCGAGGCTCGAATCGGCCTCGAACGGCCGGTTGAGA
>JBDSGH010000208.1:0-3812 GCA_039919095.1 Sphingomicrobium sp.
ACGATGTTGACGATCGGGAAAAATTTCGACTCCCGGTTGAGGAAGAACAGCAGGCCGGCGAGGATCGTCAGGCAACCGGCCAGCATGGCGAGGTCGCGTGTGTCGCGCCGAAGCGATCCGGCGCCGAGCTCGATCACACCGGCGGCCAGCAGCAGCGCGCCGATTATCGAGCCGGAGATACCCTTTTCGACCGGCAGCAGCGCTGCGCCGGCGCTCAGCACGATCATCGCCACGCCGGCGATGCTGATCCAGCGCGAGCGCAAGTCATTGGCGAAGTCGGGCTGATTCGATCCTGTCACGGCCCAGCACATACCAGACTCGCGGGCGGCCAGCCATTCGCCGGTCGAGGTCGGACTTTCGGTCCAAAATGGGTATTCACGACACGCTTCCTGAACGATTGGCCGGTCAAAAACGATCACCAGCCGATGAACCGCTCCCGCTCCAGGATTGCCTCCGAGGCCCACTTGTCCGATCGGTCACCGGACCGCCAGATGCTGTACACGACCCTCCTGGTCGGCACTCTGGCGCTCATCATGCTGGTCGCCGAGATCCTCGGACGGATGCACCTTCAGTCGTATTTTCTCAGGCTCTATTCCACGCTCGAACTGGCGATCGAATTCATGGTCATCGTGTTGGCTTCCTGGGCGGGGAGGCTCGCGCTTCGGGAAATGAAAAAGTGGCGTCATGCAAGCGTCTCCGCGCGGGAGGCGCACCGCCAGGTCGAGGTGCTGTTCGAAATGACCGACATGCTCCAGAGCGCAATCGGCTATCTGGATGCCAATGCCGTGCTTCGCGCGACCGCCGCCAAGCTGCTGCCCGGGCTCGGCGGGGCGCTGTATATCTTCAACAACTCGGGCGATCGCCTCGAACTATCCGACAGCTGGACGTGTCCCAGGGACAGCGCGCCACCGCAATATATCGCTCCAACGCAGTGCTGGGCGCTCAAGCGCGGCAAGCCGCATGTCAATCATTCCGGCCCGGACGCGCTGCGATGCGAACATGACTTTAGCAACCTTACGGCGATGGAGATTCCGATGCTGGCGCGGGGTGAAGTCTACGGGCTGCTCCATATCCAGGCTGGCGGCCCCGACGCCGAAGACCAGCTTACAGAGGCGGCCCCGGTTGCAACCGCCCTGGCCGACGCAATGTCGCTCGCTCTTGCCAACATCGCCTTGCGCGAGAAGCTTCGCACCCAAGCGCTACGCGACCCGCTGACCGGACTCTATAACCGGCGCTACATGGAAGACGTGGTCGAACGATACGCCAACCTCGCCGAACGCCATTCGACACCCTTGTCGCTGCTGATGATCGACCTCGACCATTTCAAACTGCTCAATGACGAGTTCGGCCATGCCGTCGGCGACGCGGTGCTGTGCGAAGTCGCCGCGGCGATCATGGGCAGCATCCGGCCGTGCGACGTCGCCTGCCGCTTTGGCGGCGAAGAACTGGTCGTCCTGCTCCCCGACTGCGGCAAGATCGAAGCGCTGGCCAAGGCCGAATTGCTCCGCGCGCGGATCGAGCGGCTGTCAGAAAATCACGGGACCCGGATCAGCGCTTCGCTGGGCATCGCCACCATACCGGAAACATCGCCCACAGCGCGCGATGCCCTGGCCGATGCGGACGCAGCATTATACCGGGCTAAGGAAGAAGGGCGCAATCGGGTCGCCAGCGCCGGCAAGCCTGCTCCCCCCGCAGCGGTCGACCGGACGCCGAACGCCAGGGCGGCCTGACCGAAGCTCTTTTATGCGCCTCCAAGCAACTTCTTGACGCCCCGCGCCGCCTGGCGGAGCCGCTGCTCATTCTCGACCAGCGCGATGCGCACGAAGCCTTCGCCTTCCTCGCCGAATCCGACCCCCGGCGCGACCGCGACATGGGCGTCGGTCAACAGCTTCTTGGAAAATTCCATCGATCCGAGCGCCCGGAACGCTTCAGGGATCGGCGCCCAGGCAAACATCGAGGCCTGCGGCACCGGGATTTCCCAACCGGCCCGGGCAAAGCATTCGACCAGCACGTCGCGGCGCTTCTTGTACAGCGCGCGGTTGAAATCGACGATGTCCTGGGGGCCGTTCAAGGCCGCAGTCGCCGCCGCCTGAACCGGCGTGAAGGCGCCATAGTCGAGGTAGGATTTGACCCGCGCCAGCGCCTCGATCAGGCGGGCGTTGCCAACCGCGAAGCCAATCCGCCAGCCGGCCATCGAATAGGTCTTGGACATTGACGTAAACTCGACCGCGACGTCCCTCGCGCCCTCGACCTGGAGAATCGACGGCGTCGGCGTCTCGCCGAAATAGATCTCGGCATAGGCCAGGTCGGAGATCACGATGAGGTCGTTCTCGCGGGCGAATTCGACCAGTCGCTGGTAGAAGGGCAGGTCTGCGACATAGGCGGTGGGATTGGATGGATAGCCGATCACCAGCACCTTGGGCCGCGGCACGGTAAAGCGCATCGCCAGCCGCAGCCGCTCGAAGAAACCGTCGCCCGGGGCGGCCGGGATCGAGCGCACCGCGGCGCCGGCGATGATGAAGCCGAAGCTGTGAATCGGGTAGCTTGGGTTAGGGGCAAGAACGACGTCGCCCGGCGCGGTGATCGCCTGGGCGAGATTGGCGAGGCCTTCCTTCGAGCCGAGGGTGACGATCACTTCGCGGTCGGGGTCGAGCGTGACGTCGAACCGGCGCTGGTAATAAGCCGCCTGGGCCTTTCGCAGCCCGGGGATGCCGCGACTGGCGGAATAGCGGTGCGCGTTGGGCTTGGCCGCCACCTCGGCGAGCTTGTCGATCACGTGCTTGGGCGGGGCGCCGTCGGGGTTGCCCATGCCCAGGTCGATGATGTCCTCGCCGCGCGCCCGCGCCGCGGCCTTCATCGCGTTGACCTCGGCGAAGACATAAGGCGGCAAGCGCCGGATTCGGTAAAAGGTCTCGTCCATCAGGCCATTCATAAGGGTTATGGTCCGGCGCGAAAGGCCAGCTCAGTCGGTGTAGCCCGGGAGCGACCAGCCCTTGCGGATCGCGGCGCCGCGCAAGGCGAAGCCGGCAACCACCGCGATTGCCGCGGCGATCACACCGGCGACCCCGAGCAGCACCAACGCGACGAACAGCCCGGCGGACAGCGCCGCAGCGGTGACATACAGCTCGGGTTTGAGCAGGATCGAGGGCTCGCCCGCCAGCACGTCGCGGATGATCCCGCCAACGCAGGCGGTCATCACCCCCATTGCAAAGGCTGGGACGGGGGCGATGCCGAAGCTGAGCGATTTCGCAGCGCCATAAGTCGCGTAAGCTGCGAGGCCGGCGGCGTCGAACCAGACCAAGGCCCGGCCGCTCCATTTCTTCTGCGAGGTGAGCCACACGCCGAGCGCTGCAAAGATGCAGATCAGCAAGGTCCAGTTGGTGTGGACCCAGAATACCGGCGCGCCGATCAACAGGTCGCGGATGGTGCCGCCGCCGACCCCGGTGACGGCGGCGAAGAAAATGAAGGTGACCATCGTCTGGCGTTTCTGCGCGGCCAGCAGCGCCCCCGAAACGGCGAATACCAGAATGCCAAAATAGTCGAGCAGCACGAATGCGGCTGGGAGTGCTGCCTGGTCCATCGGCATTCCCTTGCGAGGAGCCGGGCGGCGAAGCAATCCGGGAGTGCGCTTCGCTTCGCCCGCAATGGCGAGTAAAGGGAGCGCATGACCGACGACAGCAAGACTGGCGCGGCCGGCGCGGGCATGCCAAGCCTCGAGGATTGGCAGCATTGGACGCTGGTGATGGGCCGTGCCCAGCAGATGCTGATGCAGGCCTGGGCCGACAGCCTCGACAGTAGCAGCAACAAGGACC
>JBDSGH010000209.1:0-5290 GCA_039919095.1 Sphingomicrobium sp.
TCGGGTTCGCCCAACCACCAGCGCAGCAAGTCGAGCACATGCACCCCGACATCCTCGAGCACGCCGCCGCCGCCGCGCTGGGGATCGAAATAGGCCGGGGAGGTGATTGGCCAGTTGAACGGCCCGCCTTCGAAAATGTCGATCCGCTGCAGCTTTCCGAGCGCCCCCCTGGCGATCATGTCGCGGATCGTCCGCGGCTGGGGCAGAAAGCGCCGCACCATGGCGACCGCGAACGGCGCGCTCGACGACCTTGCCGCGGCAACCATCCGATCGGCGTCGGCCACGGTCAGCGCCATCGGTTTCTCGCATAGCACCGCGATCCCGGCCGCCGCCGCCGCGCACGCCTGCTCGGCGTGGCGCGCGGGCGGCGAGGCGACGATCACCAGGTCGAGGTCCAGCGCCAGCAGATTGTCGAGCGAGCCGACCGGCCGGGCATCGGGAAAGGCGTCGCACAGCCGCTTGGCGGCCGCCCGGTCGGGATCGAGCGCCCCGGCCAGCGTCGCCTCGCCGCTGGCGCACAGCGCGTGCAGCGCGGGCCGGTAATACAGCTGCGCGACCGTGCCGCAGCCGCTGATCCCGATGCGGATCATGGCTCGCCCCGGCCCAGCGCAATGCGCGCCGCCTGGCGCAGCGTCGCCATCCTTGGCTCCAACCGCCACGCCATCCTCAAATGGGCCCACATTGCCCGCCGCCGCCGCTCGCTCGCCAGCTGCCGGGCATTGTCGAGCGCGGTCCGCGCATAGGCCCGCCGGGCAGACCCGATGATCGCCGCCGCGCGGTCGTCCGGCAAGAGCGGGCGGAACAGGTCCATCGCCAGCTCGGTGTAGCGAAGTTCCCGTGCGTCGGCGAAGTGACGCCCGGTGTTGGAATCGTCGTGCTTGCGATATGTGGCGAGCAAGGCTGGCTCGTACCAGATGCCATATCGGGCCGCGATCCGTACCCACATTTCCCAATCCTCGGCGCAGGCGAGGCGCGGGTCGAACCCGCCGAGCTGCTCCCACACCGACCGCCGCACGACGATCGCCGGAGTAACGATGCGCTGCTCGCTGGCGAGCTTGCCGAGGGCATCGTCGAGCGGTCCGGCAGCGGCCTGCTCGGCCTGCGCCACATCCATCACCGAGCCCGCCGAATCGACGATCTGCCAGCGGCAGAAAGCGGCGCCGATGACGGGATCGCCGAAGCCCCGGTCGAGCGCTTCGTAAAATCCCGGCAGGACCAGATCGTCGCCGTGCAGCAGGTGGACTAGCTCCCCGCGCGAGCGCTCGAGGCAAGCCGCGAAATTGGCGATGTGGCCAATGTTGCGCGGTTGGCGGTGGTAGCCGACCCGGCCCTGGCCGACCGAATTGACGATCGCTGCGAGGTCGTCGCTCGAGGCGTCGTCGACCACCTCGATTTGCATCGCGTCGGGGCCCGGGTCCTGCGCCAGCACCGAGCGCAGCGTTTCGCCAAGGTAAGTTGCGCATTGGAAAGCCGGGATCATCACCGACCAGCGCGGTCGCGCCACCCCCGCCGCGACCGGCGCAATCACCGCCCGCGCCGCGCTCACCGCAGCGCCCTTGCGGCGTCGGCGAGCCAGCGTCGCCAGCCGTGCGCCCGCCCGATCCCGCCCGACCTCAGCGCGCACCAGGCGCTGCGCCACGCCAGCGCGGTTTCGCCGCGGGTGCCATATTCGATCATCCAGCCGGTGAAATAGGACTCGCATCCGACTGCCGCGAGCGTGTGGTGGCGATGGCCGAAGCCGGCGTCCATGCGGCGATAGAGTTCGGCGGTGATGTCGAGTTTCTGGCGCGACGGCAGCGCCGAATAGACGCCATCCTGGTGGAGCCGGTAGGCGGCCACCGGCTCCGGGCTGAAGGCGAGGTCGCCGTGCTCGGCGCAGGCGATGTAGAGCGGCCAATCGGTGATCATCGTCGTTCGCCGGGCCCGCCCGAGCTCGCCGTACCAGTCGCCGATTGAGGCCAGCGCGTCGCGCCGCAGCAGCCCGGCGGCGGTGGCGAACGGATTGCCTTCCCAGATCCGGGCCATGCCGATGCGCGGCGGGTGGTCGGCCGCGGTCCAGCAGCGCTTTTCGAGTTCGAAGCTGTCGCCGAGCACTACCCGCGCATTGTGAAAGCTGGCGGCGAGCGAAGGATCGCCGTCGAGCATCGCCACTTGCCGGGCGAGCTTGTCGTCGACGATCCACATATCGTCGCCGTCGAGCATCGCCACATATCGCCCGCGGGCCGCGCGCAGCGCGCGCAGGATGGTGTCGTTGCACGCCAGGTTCTGCTCCGACGCCATCACCGCCACCCGGTCATCGGCCGCGGCGGCGGCGCGGATGATCGCCAGCGTTCCATCGGTCGAGCAGTCCTCGCTGACGATGACCTCGATCCGCACCCCGCGCTGCATCAGCACGCTTTCGAGCGCCCGGGCGATGAAAAGCTCGTGATTGTAGGCAATCACGAGGACGGAGACGTCCGGAGCCGCTTCCGTCATGACCCCCCGAGCATCTGCGCCAGCCGGCTGCCGGGCCAGTCGCCGACGTGGCGGCGCGGCAGCGCGAACGGCCGGCTGTGCGCGCCGACAAAGTCGTGCTCGGTGCTGCACGCGCACAGGAAACCGGCGTCCTCGGCGAGCTGCTCCGATTCGGCGTCGAAGTCGCCATAGGGGTAGGCCATGGTTTGCGGCGCCGCGCCGCTCAGCGCCGCGCAGCGTGCCACGCTGTCGACGATCTCGTGGCGCTTTTCGGCGAGGGTCAGCCGCGGCAGCGACGGGTGGGTCAGGCTATGCGCGCCGATCGCGATCGTCGACGAGCGGGTCGCCTGCACTTCCCCGGCGGTCATCGGCCGGTGCGACGGCCGCGGCCTGGCGACGACGTCGGTCTGCTTGCGCAGCTGGTCCATCGACGCCGCCAGCACCGCCGGCTGCTGTTCGCGCAATTTGGCCCACAGCGTATGGAAGCCGTGCTGGCGCGGCGTGTGCGGCGCGGCGTCGGGCGCCCATTGGCGGTCGCCGGCTTCACGCTCGCCGAGTGCAAAACTCTCTCCGCCAAGGCGCAGCGCATCGCCGTCATGGCCAAGCACGATCCGCTCGAGATCGTCCCACCAGAACTCCTGACCGCGCTCGATCAGCTCGGCCGGCACGAAGATCGTCCCCGGCAGGCCGAGCTTTTCGAGCAGCGGCACTGCGACCACAGCGTTGCAGGCATAAGCATCGTCGAAAGTCAGCGCGACCGCCTTGGCGGGCAGGCGCTGCTGGCGGTGGAGCATCGCGAATTCGGCCAGCGGAAGGACCGTGCGGTTGGCCGCCAGCCACTCAAGCTGCTCAGCGAAATGCTCGGCCGAGACCGCCAGGCCCCACGGGTCGAAGCTCTCGCGGCCGATCCGGTGATACATCAGGATCGCCGGCTGCGGGCCGGCCGGACGCAGTGCGCGCCAGCGCCGCCGCACCGCAGCAAGCGCCGACCTTACCCCCGTGATCCCCGTCGCTTTGCCCATCGCTAGGCCACCATGATCGCCAACCGGCGTCTTGGCAAAGGGGCGCGGCCGGCGATCACGCGCGCAGTGCGGCCGCCGCCTCGGCCTCGCGCTTGAGGTTGCGCGCCAGCTGGGCCTGGCCGTTGAGATATTGCGGCGGCACGTGGATCTCGCGGTAATCGAGCGCGGCTGCGGCGCGCAGCGTCCACATCGGGTCGATCAGATGCGGCCGGCCGAGCGCGACCAGATCGGCGCGCCCGGCGGCGAGGATCGAATTGGCGTGGTCGGGCTCATAGATATTGCCGACCGCCATGGTCGCCACCCGCGCCTCGTTGCGCAACTTGTCCGAAAACGGCGTCTGGAACATCCGGCCATAGACCGGGCTGGCGTCGGTCGAGGTCTGGCCGGCCGAAACGTCGATCAAATCGGCGCCTTCGCGCGCAAAGGCCTCGGCGATGACGACCGCTTCGGCCGGGGTGACGCCATCCTCGCCGGCCCAGTCGCTGGCCGAAATGCGAACCGACATCGGCATGTCCGGCGGCAGCGCGGCGCGCATCGCCGCAAACACTTCCAGCGGATAGCGCAGCCGGTTTTCCAGCGAGCCGCCATAATCGTCGGTCCGGCGGTTGAGGAGCGGGGTGATGAAGCTCGACAGCAGATAGCCGTGCGCGGCGTGGAGCTCGACCATGTCGAACCCGGCATCGATCCCCATCAAAGCGGCGGCGACGAACTGGGCGCGGACCGCGTCCATGTCGCCGCGGGTCATCGCCCTGGGCTGCTGGTTGACCGGCGACCACGCCACGTCCGACGCCGAAATCAGCGGCCAATTGCCGTCGTCGAGCGGCACGTCATTGCCGTCCCATCCCAATTTGGTCGAACCCTTGCCGCCCGAATGGCCGAGCTGGAGGCAGAATTTGGCCTTGCTGTGGGAATGAACGAAATTGACGATACGGCGCCACGCGGCGACATGCTCGGGCGCCCACAGGCCGGTGCAGCCGGGGCTGATCCGGCCTTCGGGCGAGACGCAGGTCATCTCGGTGAAGACCAGCCCGGCGCCGCCCAGCGCGCGCTGCCCGTAATGGACCAGGTGGAAGTCATTGGGCGTGCCGTCGACCGCCGAATACATCGCCATCGGCGACACCGTGATGCGGTTCTCGACCCGCAGCTCGCGCAGCTTGAACGGCGCGAACAGCGGCGCCGCGGCCTTGCCCGGCTCGCCCGCTCGTTCCCAGAACCAGCGCTCGACGCTTTCCAGCCAGTCCTTGTCGCGCAGGCGCAGATTCTCATGGCTGATGCGCTGGCTGCGGGTCAGCAGCGAATAAGCGAACTGGAGCGGTTCGAACTCGAGGTAGCGCTCGAGCGTCTCGAACCATTCGGTGGAGTTGCGCGCGCTGTTCTGGAGCTTGAGCACTTCAAGGCTGCGCTCGGCCTGATATTCGAACAGCGCCGCGTCGAGCTCGAGCGGGCGATTGAGCACCTGCGCCAGCTTGATCGCATCCTCGAGCGCGAGCTTGGTCCCCGACCCGATCGAAAAATGCGCGGTGTGGGCGGCGTCGCCAAGGAGGATGAACTTGCCGCTAGACCAGCGCTCGCACTTGATCCGGCGGAAATTGAGCCACACCGCCGGCCCGGGCAGATGGGCGGCGTTGGAGATCAGCGGGTGCCCGTCGAGATAATCGGCGAAGATCCGCTCGCACTGCGCGATCGCCGCGGCCTGGTCCATCGTGTCGAAGCCAAGCCCGCGCCAGGTCTGTTCCGAACATTCGACGATGAAGGTCGAGCAGTCGGACGCGAACTTGTAGGCGTGGGCCCAGATCCATCCGGCGTCGGTCTGC
>JBDSGH010000210.1:0-9491 GCA_039919095.1 Sphingomicrobium sp.
CTTGCGCGGTTGCGGAAGGACCTCGGCGGAGACCAGCCCTAGCGGCTCGACTCAGAACGGGACGTCGTCGTCGAGGTCGGTGTCGAACGCCGCGGGTTGGGGGCGCGACTGGGGGCGGGCGCCGCCGCCCGAGCCGCCGCTACCGCCGCCGAAGTCATCGCCATAATCCCCGCCGCCGCCGCGCGCGCCACCGCCGCCGCCCTCGCCGCGGCTGTCGAGCAGCACCAGTTCACCACGGAAGCGCTGCAGCACAATCTCGGTCGAATAACGGTCGGCGCCCGACTGGTCCTGCCACTTGCGGGTCTGGATCTGGCCTTCGAGATAGACCTTCGAGCCTTTCTTCAAATAGCTTTTGGCGACGCGGCCGAGGTTCTCGTTGAAGATCACCACCCGGTGCCATTCGGTCCGTTCCTGGCGGTTGCCCTCCTTGTCCTTCCAATTCTCCGAGGTCGCGACGCGCAAATTGACGACCTCACCGCCGTTGTTGAGCGAACGGCTTTCCGGATCGTCGCCGAGGTTGCCGACCAGGATCACCTTGTTCACGCCCGCCATAAACGTCTCTCCTCAAAGTCCCGCAGCGACGCTCAACCAGTAGGTCGCTCCGGCAGCGAGATAGGCCAGCACGAACAAGTAAGTCACCATGAATATTGGCCAGCGCCACGAGTTGGTTTCGCGCCGGGTGACGGCGATCGTCGAGATACATTGCGGCGCGAACACGAACCAGGCGAGGAATGCCAGCGCGGTCGGGAGCGGCCATGAGCCGCGGAGGCGCTCGGTGAGCGATCTGGCGACCGCCTGGTCGCCTTTGGCGTCGATCGAATAGACCGTTGCGATGGCGCTGACCGCCACTTCGCGCGCCGCCATCGCCGGCAGCAATGCCAGCGCGATCTGGTGGTTGAAGCCGATCGGCCGGACGACCACCTCAATCCCGTCGGCGATCTTGCCGGCGATCGAAACCTCGCTCTGCTTCTGGCCCGGCCCGGCCTGCGGAACGCTCGCCAGCGCCCACAGAGCGACGGTGGTCAGCAGAATGATCGTGCCGGCCCGCTTGAGGAAGATCTGGGCGCGCTGGAGCAGGCCGAGCGCGATGTCCTTGAACGCCGGCCACTGATATTTGGGCAGCTCCATCATGAACGCCCCGCCGCTCCCCTTGAACATCAGCCGGCGCAGCGCGAGCGCGGCCAGCAGCGCCCCGGCGATGCCGGCGATGTAGAGCCCGAACATGACCAGCCCCTGGAGGCCGATGCCGTAACCGACGTCGCGGTCGGGGATGAAGGCGGCGATGATCAGGGTGTAGACCGGCAGCCGCGCCGAGCAGGTCATCAGCGGCGCCACCAGGATCGTCGTCAGCCGGTCCTTGGGATCGTCGATGGTGCGTGTCGCCATGATCCCCGGAACGGCGCAGGCGAAGCTCGACAAAAGCGGGATGAACGAGCGGCCGGAAAGGCCCGCGCGGTGCATCAATTTGTCCATCAGGAAGGCCGCGCGGACCATGTAGCCGGTGCCTTCGAGGAACAGGATGAACAGGAACAGGATCAGGATCTGCGGCAGGAACACGATCACCGCGCCAACCCCGCCGAGCACGCCGTCGACCAGCAGCGAGCGCAGCAGCGTGTCGGGCAAAGCGGCGGTGACGCTGCTCGAGAGAGCGGCGACCGCGGACTCGATCCAGCTCACCGGCGCAGCGCTCCACGCGAACACCGCCTGGAACATCACGAACATGATCGCGGCGAGAATGACCGGGCCGATCACCGGGTGGAGCATCACCGAATCGAGCCGGTGGGTCCAGCGCCGCACCGGGTTTTCGCTGACCACTGCGGCGGTGGCGATGGCGCGGGCCCGGCGTTGAAGCTTGACGAGATCGTCGGGCACGCTCGGCATCGGCCGCCGAACCGGCCCGGCGAGCAATTCATCGAGCGCCTGGTGAAGCTCGCTGATGCCGCGGCGGCGGACCGCGACGGTTTCGACCACCGGCACGCCGAGCTCAGCCTCGAGCTTGCGCGAATCGAGCTCGAGCCCGTCGCGCTTGGCGAGATCGACCATGTTGAGAGCGATCACCGTTGGCAGGCCAAGCTCGATCAGCTGCAGCGCAAAGCGCAGGTGGTTGTCGAGGTTGGACGCGTCGAGCACGATCAGCAGCGCATCGGGCGGCCGCTCGCCTTTCTGTCGGCCGAGTAGCACGTCGCGAGTCACGGCTTCGTCGGGGCTGGCCGGATCGAGGCTGTAGGCGCCGGGCAGGTCGACCAGCTCGACCGGCCGGCCGTCGGCCAGCGCAAGCCGCCCGGAATGTCGTTCGACCGTCACCCCGGGATAATTGCCGACTTTCTGGCGCGCCCCGGTGAGTGCGTTGAACAGCGCGCTCTTGCCCGCATTGGGGCTGCCGGCGACGGCGACCAGCGGAAGCGGGTTCATCGGGCGGCGGGCCTCAGGCGGGACGCTTCAGGAAGCGGGGACGACCCGCACCGCCCGAGCGTGGGCGCGGCGGATGGCGACGGTCATGCGGCCGACCCGGACCGCTACCGGATCGCGCCCGAACGGGCCGAGGTGGAGCGGCTCGACGGTCACGCCCTCGTCGAAGCCAAAATGCTTGAGCCGGCTGGCTTCGCCGCTCTCCAGCGTATCCCAGTCGATCGATGCAATCCGCGCCTTGGTGCCCATTGCGAGCTGGTCGAGGCTAGTCGTCGCCAGAGGAGAATGCACGTTCATTGCGAGTGATTATCATTATCGAGTGTGAATTTCCAGTAAATTGGCAAGTCGGCCGGGACACTCGCTAGCGCGGTGGATAGCGCAGCCGCCCGAGGAAGCGCGACAAGCTCGGTCGCTCGCCCGAGCCGCGCCACTCGGCTTTCCATTTCTCGAACTTCATCACGTCGTCAATGCGCCGCTCGAGGAACGCCGCGCTGTCACTGAAATTGTCGCTCTTGTCGTCGAGCCAGGTCAGCAGGGTCGACGCATAGACCGCGCCGAGCGTCATTCGCTTGGTGTAATGATTGTAATCGGTGCTGGTATCGCCGGCGATGCGCCACATCAGGTCTGCGGTGTGCCAGCCCGTGCGCAGCGCCAGCGGCAAGTTCTGGGGCATGGCGAGGATCGCCAACCCACGCCGCACTGCCTCGCGCGCCGGCAGCATAAGCTCGAGCCGTTGCCACACCAGGGTGCGGATTTTCTCGCGTATCTTGAGCCCTGCAAGACGCTCGGGCGTCGCCTGGTCTTCGAGCGCCCGGTCGACCGCCTGAATGTAGGTTTCGACCAGCCCGGCCGGGGTGCTGGGCATCGCCAGCCGGGCCTGGGCGCGGTCGATGCCAAGCTTGTCCGCGGCCGCGACCACCGCCGCGCTGGTCCAGCCGTCGAACACCGCATTTTCGCCCACGGCCAGCGCCAGGCGACGGCGCAGCGTTTCGAGCGGAGTCGGTTTGGGTCCCGGATGGGTCATCGCCGGCTAGGTGGGCCGGGCGGCGGCGGCGCGCAAGCCCCGCTCGGGCAGCCGAACCAGCACCAGCGCAAGCGCAATCGTCGCCGCGCCGATCCAGTCGAGCGGAGACAGAGTCTCGCCGTAGACCAGCCAGCCGATCACGGCCGAGATCGCCGGCTGGGTCAGCAAAGCAAGGCCGACCACCAGTGGCGGCAGCGCGCCGATCGCATAGACCAGCAGGCCCTGACCAAGCACCTGGCTACCGAGCGCCAGCAGCACCACCGGGACCCAATTGTCGGGCACCACACGTTCGCCCAGCAGCACCGAAACCGGCAGCAGCATGGCCGCGCCGAACGCGCTGGCCAGGAACAGCAGGGGCAGAGGCTGGAGCGAGCCGCGCGCCCGTTCGACCGCGACCAGATAGACCGCGTAGAGCAGGCCGGCGGTCAGCGCGAGCAGGTCCCCGCGCAGGTGCTGGGCGCTGAGCTCGGCGCTGCTGCCCATCAGCAGCGCGGCGCCGACCGCCGCCAGCGCCAGCGCACCGCCCTGCAGCCGCGATGGCCAGCGCCGCGCCAGCCACAGGCCCCAGGCGGCGAAGGCGAAGCTCGAAACATTGGCGAACAGCGTCGCATTGGCGAGCTTGGTCAGGTGAATGCCGATGTGCCAGGCGGCGAGGTCGGCGGCGAAGAAGAAGCCCGCGACCAGCGTCAGCACGACCAGCCCGCGCCGCGGCCAGTGAACCGGCTGGCCGGTCAGCCGCGCCAGCAGCAGCAGGAACGGCAGCGCCAGCGCCAGCCGCCAGAAGCCGGCCGCAACCGGACCGACCTGCGCGATCCGCACCAGCCACGGCCCGAACGCCAGCGAGCTGCTGCCGACGATCAGCGCGGCAAAGGCGAGCGGTTGGGCTTTGGGTTGGGCGTCGGCCAGTGTTTGTCCTCGTCTGCCCGGGAGCGGCGATCAGCCCGCGAACCGCGCCTTCAAATCCATCAGTGCCAGAGCGGCGCGAGCGGCGTCGCCGCCCTTGTCGGCCTGGGCGGGGTCGGCGCGGACCATCGCCTGCGCCTCATTCTCGACGGTCAATATGCCGTTGCCGACGGCGAGCCCGTCGAGCGTCAGGGCCATGATCCCGCGCGCGCTTTCGCCGGCGACGATTTCGAAATGATAGGTTTCGCCGCGGATCACCACGCCCAAGGCGACATAGGCATCGAACCGCCCGCTGTCGGCCGCCAGCGCGATCGCCGCCGGCAATTCGAGCGCGCCGGGGACGGTGACCGTCTCGTGGCTGTGGCCGGCGGCTTCGATCGCAGCCCGCGCGCCGGCGATCAGCAGGTCGTTCAGATGGGCGTAGAAGCGCGCCTCGGCGATCAGCACTCGAGCCATGACGTCAGTCGGCCAGTCGGATCGGGCGTTCCTCGACGATCGTCAGGCCATAGCCCGACAAAGCCACCGGCGAATGGCAGGTGTTGGACAGCAGGATCATGTCGTGGATGCCAAGCGCGGCGAGGATCTGCGCCCCGACGCCATAGCTGCGCAGCGCCTCGCCGCCTTCCGACGGCTTGCCCGAGCGCAGGTCGGTGGCACGCGACAGCGAACCGGGGGAGGCGGCGTGGAGGGCGACGATGACTCCGGCGCCGGCTTCCTCGATCATCGCCATCGCCCCGGGCAGCAGTCCGGCGCGCGCGCTCGCCTCGCCGAGCACGTCGGCGAACAAATCGAGGCTGTGCATCCGCACCAGTGCCGGGGTGTCGGGGTCGATCACGCCGTGGACCATCGCCAGCTGCTCGGCGCCGGTCGCCTTGTCGCGGAACACCTGGGCCTGCCATTGGGCGCCGCTCCGCGCGGTGAAGCCGGTGGTGGCGACCCGCTCGACCATGTGGTCCTTCTTCAGCCGGTAGGCGATGAGGTCGCGGATGGTGCCGACCTTGAGGTCGTTGGCGGCGGCGAATTCCATCAAATCGTCGAGTCGCGCCATAGTCCCGTCCTCGCGCATGATCTCGCAGATGACGCCCGACGGGTTGAGCCCGGCGAGCCGCGCGACATCGACCGCCGCCTCGGTATGGCCGGCGCGGACCAGCACGCCGCCGGGCTGGGCAACCAGCGGGAAGACATGGCCGGGCGAAACCAGGGCGTCGGGGCCGTAAGTCGCGTCAATCGCGACCGCGATCGTGCGCGCCCGGTCGGCGGCACTGATTCCGGTCGAAATCCCCTCATGAGCTTCGATCGACACGGTGAACGCGGTGCCGTTACGACTGCGATTGGAGCTGGCCATCGGCTGCAAGCCGAGCGCGTCGACCCGCTCCTTGGTCAAAGCGAGGCAGATCAGCCCGCGCCCGTGCCGCGCCATGAAGTTGATTGCGTCGGGCGTCGCCATCTGGGCCGGGATCACCAAATCGCCCTCATTCTCGCGGTCGGCGTCGTCGACCAGGATGAACATCCGCCCGTTGCGCGCCTCGTTGATGATCGCTTCAGCCCCGACCAGCACCCCGGCATTGCCGCGCTGGAGCAGTTTCTCGAGCCGGCCGAGGGTGTCGGCGGTCGGGTTCCAGTCGGGCGAACCCAGCTTGCGCAGGCTGTTGGGGTGGAGGCCGGCGGCGCGGGCGAGGCCGGAGCGGCTGACTTCGCCAGTGGCGATGACGGCGTTGAGCCGTTCCATCAGGTTTGTGCTCATGGAATCGCCAATAGTCACACTGCAGTGTGATGGCAAGTGGCACTTACCCTATTTGGAATGTGCTCGGCTGGCCAAAATTCGTTCGAGATAGCGGGCAATCACGTCAATCTCGACATTGAGCTGTCGTCCGACATCGATTTGACCGAGCGTGGTGTGTTCCGCCGTATGGGGGATGATGTTGACCGCGAAATGGGTCGATCCATCCTCGGCATCGCGCACGTCGTTGACGGTCAGCGACACGCCGTCGAGCGTCACTGCCCCCTTGGCCGCAAGATAGGGGCCGAGCCCGTCCGGCGCGCGCAGGCCGATCCGGATCGAGCCGCCCTCGGGGCAGACGCCAATCACTTCGGCCACGCCGTCGACGTGGCCGCTGACCAGATGGCCGCCAAGCTCGTCGCCGAGCCGCAAGGACCGCTCGAGGTTGAGCCGGGCACCTTCGCGCCACAGGTCGGGGGAGGTGCGCGACAGGGTTTCGCCCGACAGGTCGACCGCGAACCAGCCGGTGCCCTCGCCTGCAGGAGCCTTGTCGACCACCGTCAGGCATACGCCCGAGCAGGCGATCGAGGCGCCGAGCTCGATCGTGGCGAGATCAAAGTCGCAGGCGATCGTCAGCCGCAGGTCGCTTGTCCCGCGCTGTTCGCTGGTGCGGACGGTGCCGACGTCGGTGGTGATCCCGGTGAACATCGGCGCCGGCCTTAAGCGCCCCGCACCCGCTCGTAAACTTCGCGCCGGTCGACCCCGAGCGCAACGCCGTCGCCAACCCGCCAGCGGCCGTGGGCATCGGCGATGCCGCCGAGCCCGATATCGCCGAACGCCGACGTGCCCGCGCCGAGGATGATCGGCGCGCGATAGACCAGCAGACGATCGACCAGGTCGGCGGCGAGGAAGGCAGTGGCGGTCGCCGCGCCGCCTTCGACCAGCAGGTCGTTGACGTCATGAAGTCCATAGACATCTTGCGGAGAATGCAGGGTTTCCCACCCGTCGACCGCCTCGCCGTGAGTCAGCAAAGCGCGCCGCGGCGACCAATCCTCGAGCCCGGGCAGGCGCACGTCGAGGCGCGGCGAGTCGGCCAGATAGGTGCCGCGCCCGACCAGGATCATGTCGCACTGGGCGCGCTCGCGATGGACGTCGGCGCGGGCATCCTCGCCGCTGATCCATTGGCTCTCGCCCGAAGCCATGGCGATCTTCCCGTCGATCGACAGCGCCAGCTTGAGCGTGATCCGCGGGCGGCCGAACTTGAGCCGGGTGAGATAGCCGGCGAGCGAAGCGGCGGCGTCGGCCGCTCCGCACCCGACCTCGACCGCGATCCCCGCTTTGGTCAGCCGGGCGATGCCGGCGCCGGATGTCCGCGGGTCGGGATCCCTGAGCGCGACCACGACCTTGGCCGGCGCAGCTTCGACCAAAAGGTCGGCGCAGGCCGGTCCGCGCTCGCTGAGATGCGCGCATGGTTCGAGCGTCACGTAGACCGTCGCTCCCCGGGTGCTGGCGCCGGCCCCGCGGAGCGCGACCGCTTCGGCGTGCGGGCGGCCGCCACGCTCGGTCGCGCCGCGACCCAGGATAGCGCCGTCCGCGGTAGCGATGATGCAGCCGACATTGGGATTGGGCGCGGTGCGGCCGCGAGCGCCGTTTCCGAGCGCAATCGCGGCAGCCATCAAGCGATCGTCACTGCCCCCGCCGTCGCTCACATTCCCAGCTGTTTCTCGAGTTTCTGGAACTGGCGCTGGCGCTCTTTCTGAGCGGCCTCGCGCTCGGCCTGGAATTTCTTCTGGTCGGCCTGGATTTCGGCGTCGGTGCGATCGGCGCGCCATTGCTCGACATAGACAATAGTCGGCGGCGGCGCGGTGTTGATCTTCGAATCGACCAAAAACTCGATGATGATGATGATCGTCACCAGCACCGCCAGCGCGGCGCCGATCCAATGCTCGCGCTCGCGATGGCGGAAGAAGGCGCGCAGGTCGGCCCATGCGGCGCGGGGACTGACCGGGCGGGGGAAAAACGACATCGCGCCAAGATAGGACCGCCGGTGCCTGACCGCTAGTGCGTATCCCGCGCCGGGCCGGTCCTAGTCGAGCTCAAAGCGCAGCGTGATCACGGTCGCCGAAGCGATCGCTCGGCCGTCCTCGGTCGCCGGGGTGTAACGCCAGTAAGCGAGCAGGTGGCGGCGGGCGGCGGCGAGGAATGCCGGATCGGCTCGCCCGACCGGCTCGACCGCGACCACCCGCCCGCGCGGGTCGATCGACAGCCGCAGCTTGAGCAGGGCTTCTTCCTGGCTGCTGATCTTGGACGCCGGATAGGGCGGCCGGATCGCCGACGGCGGCGTGGCGAAGCGCGGACCGGTGCGGACTGGATCGAGAACCGGTTGCGGTTCGACGATTGGCCCGAATCCGCCCGGCCCGGCGTCTGGAGTCACGATCGGCTGCGCATCGAGCGGGTGGTCGTCGGGTTGCCGCAATGGGACGATTTGCTGAATGCGATGGCTGTCGGACGAATTGGAAGGCCGCTGATCAACCGGCTTGGCGTGCTCCGGCGGGGGCGTGGGGATCGGCACCAGCGTGACCCTGATCGGTCGGTCAAAGATCCGCTGCGGCAGGTCCAGCTTGGCGCTCATTACCGCCGCGATCAGCGCGATGTGGGCGGCGGCGATGCCCAGCATGACGTGCGGGGCGGGGGTGTGCTCGGCGATTTGGCGCCGGTGGGCCGCATAAGCCAGCATATCGATCTCCTGCATAACGAGCCGATGAAAAAGAATGATACATCATATCGTAGCTTGTACAAAGGCAATTCGTATGCGGATGGCGACTGCTATCCTTGAGCGGCGGCGGTCAGGCGGGCGACGGCGCGGTCCTGGCCCATGCGCGCCAGCAGGCCGGCCATCTCGGGGCCCGAATCGCGCCCGGTCAGCGCCAGTCGCAGCGGGTGGAACAGAGCCTTGCCCTTGCGGCCGGTGGCGGACTTGAGCGCGTCGGCCAGCGCCTTCCACGGTTCGTCCGCCCAGTCGAGCGAGGCGGCGACGCTCGCCGCCTGGCCGACCAAAGCGCGTTCGTCGTCGTCCAGCGTCGGCGGTTCGATCTCGCCGTCTGCGACATCGAACCAGCCGCCAAAATCGGCCAGCCGCTCGAGATTGCCGCGCAGCAGCAACCAGTCCTGCGCCGTCGCGCTGGCGGGCAGGCGGTCGACGACATCGTCAAACTCGAGCCGGTGGAGCAGGCGGGCGTTGAGCAGTTCGACGTCGTGCAGGTCGAAATGCGCCGGAGCGCGGCCGAAATGGGCGAAGTCGAGATCGGCCGCGAGCTGGTCGAGGCTGGTTACCGCCTCGACCGGCTGCGACGTGCCCTGCCGCGCCAGCAGCGACAGCAAGGCCATCGGCTCGAGCCCCATGGCGCGGATCGCCTCGACCCCGATCGATCCCAG